>JASFGZ010000190.1:0-8163 GCA_050123495.1 Desulfobacterales bacterium | reverse complement strand
GAACAACTTTCGCCAATTCCATCACGCTTACCCCCGGCACGATTACCGTGAATGTGACCGTGCTAGGTCGATTTTCGGTCCATTGTATTGACGACCCATCTGGCCGATCTCTTCCCGGTGGAATGGAAGAAAAAATCGTGAAGGTTTTCAGAGAATAATAAAATAATGGACAGCGTATTCTTTTACAGCGGTTTATATTTGAGCCTAATTATGTTTCTACCCCTTTACCGGGCGATTTTCGGCCCGACCGTTCTGGATCGCCTCATCGGCGTTAATGCGATCGGGAGTAAAACAACGGTTCTGCTCATACTGGTCGGCTTGATCTACGGTCGGGTGGACATGTTCGTTGACATCGCCCTGGCTTACGCCTTGTTAAACTTTATCGCCGTTCTGGCGGCCTCGCGTTATTTCCAGAAAAAAAAGGGCTTGTATGAAAAAGAACCTTCAGATTGATCTCCAGGTATGGAGGTAAGGAGGTTTATTTGATGACTATTTTAATAATGCTTCTTTTGATTGGCGGGCTGGTTTTTTTTACAGGTGGCTCTATCGGCATTCTGCGACTGCCTGATTTTTACACCCGGCTGCATCCGGCCGGAAAACTGGACACCGCCGGCCAATTCTTTACAATGTCGGCCATTGCCCTGTTCATTCTTCAGGATTTCTCTTTAGCTAATTTTTTGACGGCAGCCAAGATCATTTTAATCGTCATTTTCATTTATATCACAAGTCCGACGGCCACACATGCCATTGTCGATGCTGGCGTGCGAGCAGGTCTCAAACCCTGGACAAAAGAAGGACCATTATGATCTGGCAGATTGAAATCGTCGTTTTACTGATTGTCTTGATTTGCGGCATTGGCGCTATCATGGTCAAAGACTTACTGGGAGCTGCCATACTTTTCGGCGCCTATAGTTTTATGATGTGCCTTCTGTGGGCTATAATGGGAGCGGTCGATGTGGCATTCACCGAGGCTTCTGTGGGTGCCGGCGTCAGTACCATACTTTTCGTTGCAGCAGTTTTTCGCACCTCAAGGAGGACCAAGGATTGAGAATTTTAAAAATTGTCACTGTTCTCCTGTTCGGGGGCCTGCTTATTTATTTTGCGGTGGATTTTCCGCCATGGGGTGATCCGCAAGCACCGGCCAGTATGCATGTATCGCCCCGTTATATCGAACGGACAATCGAAGAAACCTCTGTTCCCAACATCGTCACGGCGGTACTGGCAGATTACCGTGGATACGATACCATGTTTGAAACCATCGTTATCTTTACCGCCGGGATTGCCTGCATCTTTCTGCTGCGGGTTTTAAGAAGGATCGAACCTGATCGTCAGATGTATCGCCACATCCCCACCGGGCTTACCCTGCGGATTGAAAAAGGATTTGAGCCTCCGTCGGATTCCCAAGATTTTGAAAGAATCGATCTGATGTGGGTTCCTTATGATACGATTATAAAAACCGGTAGCCGACTCATCGTTCCATTTAGCCAGATATTTGCGCTGTATGTGATTGCCCACGGTCATCACAGCCCGGGCGGAGGATTTCAGGGGGGTGTCATTCTAGGCGCCTCGATTATCTTGTTTGCCATATCGAACAACCTGCGATCGAGTTTGACCTGGATCAGTGAAAAGCTTGCCGTGTTGCTTTGCGGTTTGGGGGTTTTCATCTACGCCGGCACCGGGGCAATCTGTATTTTTTTGGGATCAAACTATTTGGATTACAGTGCGCTATCGCAGATTCTCGGCGTCGACCCGGTTACTGCAAGATCCCACGGGATCTTAATGGTGGAAATCGGGGTGGGTATCAGCGTGATGGCGGTTATGGTAATTCTTTATTATAACCTGGCCTCGGCCGGCAGACATGACGAGGGCTTATAAGTTGAACGAGCTGATCTCCATTGTCATATCCAAATTAAATTACTGGATGTACATCGCCTTGATGATGGTCGGCCTGTATGCCATGATTGGCAAGAATAATCTGGTGAAAAAGGTCATCGGAATGAACATCCTTCAAACCGCTGTGATTTTGTTTTTTATTTCCAGCGGAGCCAAAACAAAAGCCACCATACCGATCATTATGCACGGACACGCCGGCGAAAGCCATGCTGTCCACGCTGTTGATTTTATTAATCCTTTGCCGCACGTGCTGATGCTCACGGCCATCGTTGTTGCGGTTTCAACCCTGGGCGTTGCGCTGGCTCTGGTGATTAAACTATACCAACAATACCAAACGCTCGAGGAGGATGAAATCCTGCAGCAGCTAAGGGATGAATAAATTCCTGAATTTTGCATATGAAAGCCTCCGACGCGTGCAAAATTCAGGAATTTGTCGAGGAGAATAGTGTGTTAACAAAAGAAGATTTAAAACATATCGTCATGCTGGCCCACCTAACGGAGCCCATGCTGGATAAGCTATCCCAAATTATAGACGAATTAAAATTCGATAAGGATGAAATAGTCTTCAAAGAAGGCGAACCCGCCAAGCGCCTCTTTATGCTGAGATCGGGCAGTGTGTTGCTGGAGCAAAGAATTTCAGACAAGGTTACGGCCTGTGTTGGATCTGTCAAGCCCGGCTTTTCATTCGGCTGGTCGGCAATGGTCGAAAACGGTGTTTACACCAACGAAGCCGTCTGTCTAGTGCCATCCGAAATTTACTCTTTTAAAAGAGAAAAGATTAACAAACTTTTTGAGCAGGATCCGGAGATGGGATTCCGAATGTACCAGCGGCTTTTGGAGCTCATTAAAACGCGACTCGATTACCGCACGGGGCAGTTTCGGCAGGCCATCGAGAACCATCCGGATATGCAGAAATTATTCAGTATGTAATGTTGATATTGTAAAGATATGAGCCATCAATTACCCGCTATTATTGTTGTCCTACCGCTGGTGGTGTCTTTTTTCATATTTTTTTCGGGCTGGTGGATGAAGCGGGCCGGATTCCCCTTGGCAGTCGGCGCGCTGATCTGCTGCGTCCTACTCTCCATAGGTATTCTAAAAGCGGCGATCAGCGAAGGCGCGATCCAATACTGGCTGGGTGGTTGGAACCCCCCGTGGGGGATCGAGTATCGGGTCGATCATTTCAATGCCATCATGCTGGTTTTGGTCTCGGGACTCGGCTTGTTGGCGGCCGTTTATTCCAAAAAACCGGTGGAGCGCGAGTTGCCCGGAAAATCCGCTCTGTTTTGGAGTCTTTTCATTTTACTGATCACCGGTTTATTGGGCATATGCATAACAGGAGATCTGTTTAACCTTTTTGTATTGCTTGAAGTGGCTTCCCTGACAGGTTACGCTCTGGTAGCCATTGGAAAAGGCAAAGCCACGGTCGCCAGTTTCCGTTATCTAATCATGGGCACCATCGGCGCCTCTTTCTATCTTTTGGGCGTCGGATACCTTTACATCACTACGGGATCCCTGAATATGGAAGACCTGCGGATGCTGCTCCCTTCCCTGTATGCCTCCCGGGCGGTTCAGGCGGCCTTTGTGTTCATTTTCATCGGATTTGCCATCAAAATTGCGCTGTTTCCGCTTCATTCATGGCAACCAGATGCATACACTTATGCGCCCTCGGCGGTGAGTGTGATTATCTCCACCGCAGCGGCGAAGACCTTTATTTACGCATTGATTCGTATTGTTTTTTCAGTGTTTACATTGGATTTCATAAAAGGTTTTCTGCCCATTTTCGAGATTATCTCCTGGATTGCCGTCGTAGCCATGGTGACCGGTTCGATCTATGCAATTGTGCAGAATAACCTCAAGCGCATGCTGGCTTATTCCAGTGTGGCGAATGTGGGCTATATCGCACTCGCCATCGGTTTAGCGCCGTCGACTTCACAGGGATTAACCCCGGCCATCATGCACATAATCAACCATGCGGTGATAAAAGGATGCATGTTTATGGCCGCTTGCGGTTTTATATATAAATTGGAGCTGGGAGATATTAGAGATTTCGTCGGGCTTGGCAGAAGGATGCCTTATTCCTGCCTGGCAATGATTCTGGCCGCACTTGCCATGATCGGAATGCCTCCCGGTGCAGGATTCATTACCAAATGGTATCTGATTCTGGCCTCATTGGATGCTGGCAAGTACATATTTGTGGCCGTGATTTTTTTCAGCACCTTACTGATGATCGTTTATTTTTGGCGCGTGATTGAAATCATGTACATTAAAACCCCCAAAGAGGCTGCTGCAATCGTTGCTCCCGCGTTGAACGAGATGCCGCTCAGCATGCTTATACCCTGTTTGTCCCTCGGGATTTTATCGTTTGTTATCGGCATCGCCTGGATCTCCGGGACCTTCTCACCACTTCTCGAGGCAGTTAATGCGGGTTTCGGGCTGGGGGGCGCGCCATGAATGAGGTTATCGAATCCATCCGGCCCCTTTTGGCGCTGGCATTTCCAATGGTCTGTGCCTTGTTGATCTTTGTATTTCGAAAGTGGCCCAACATCCGGGAAAGTTGCACCATTGTCGCTGCCTGTCTCCAATTCATCGCTATTATCTCAATGGCCCCCACGATTCTGCAAGGCAGCATCATCCGCAGTCATTTGATCACGATAGCCCCCGGCATTGATTTGAGTTACCGGGTGGATGCATTCGGTCTTCTCTTTGCCATCACCTCTTCGTTCCTCTGGATTCTGGTCTCGCTTTACTCCATTGGCTATATGCGGGCGTTGAATGAACATGCCCAAACCCGATACTATTTTATGTTTGCCCTGGCGATTTTTTCAGCCGTGAGCATCGCCCTATCCGAAAACCTGATCACCTTTTACATATTCTACGAAGCACTGACTTTATCCACCTACTGGCTGGTCGCCCATCACGAGGATGAGGAAGCATTTGCCGCTACGCGCAAATACCTGGCCTATTTGCTTATCTCCGGCTGGTTCCTTTTTGCCGCGGTGGTGCTGACCTATTCTCTGACGGGCACGACTGCATTTGCCGAAGGCGGAATCCTAACGGCGGATTCAGCCCCGAAAAGCACCCTGATTCTGCTGTTTGTTCTGTTTGCCCTGGGCTCTATGAAAGCTGCCTGGATGCCTTTTCACTCCTGGCTGCCCGCAGCTATGGTGGCGCCCACACCGGTAAGCTCCCTGTTGCATGCCGTGGCGGTTGTCAAGGCCGGTGTTTTCGGGTTTGTGAGAATTGTCTGTTACGTGTTCGGTATCGATCTGGTCCAAGCCCTCGGTCTCGGGCTAATGCTCGGTGTGGTGGCCTCTTTTACAATGATCGTAGCTTCTTTTTTTGCTATCGGTGAAGACAACCTTAAGCGACGGCTCGCCTATTCGACCATCAGCCAACTGTCCTATATTCTCTTTGGGATAGCTCTCTTGAGCCCTTTTGGCATAAAAGGGGCGATGGTCCATATTCCTTTTCACGGATTCATGAAGATTACGCTGTTTTTATGCGCCGGGGCGGTAATGGTGGTTACGGGAAAAAAACAGATCAGCCAAATGGCAGGCGTCGGAAAGCAAATGCCGGTAACGATGATCGCTTTTACCATCGGAGCGATCGGCATGTGCGGCGCCCCGCCTGTAACCGGTTTTATCAGCAAGTGGTTCCTTTGCCTGGGAACCATCCAGGCCGGCTCACTGATATTTTTAGGTGTTATTTTAACGAGTTCTCTTTTGGATGTGATCTATTTTTTCCCGGTTGTTAAAACCGCCTTTTTTGAAAAACCGGCAAATGATGCTGATGGGGGTGTAATAGATCTTAGCAACAAGGAAAAAGAAAGGCCGCTTGTTCTTTTCATGGTGATACCCCTGGCGATTACCGCGCTTTTTTCAATATTTTTTACCTTTTTTCCGGGAACATTTTACATTCTTGACCTTGTAGAACTGGCGGTTAACAACCTGTTCCCCTAAGCGAAGGTGTTTTCAACCAAGCTTTAGAAGGAAGGCCTGATGAAACCTAAGAAAGAGTTGACTTTTCTGGATTCAGCGGAAAACCGGGCGAACGTACGTAAATATCTTTACATCTTCCTTGGTATTCTTTTAATTGTTGATTTTTTCATTCCCAAACACGGCCATTTTTCATGGGAAACCGCGCCTGAATTTTATGCTATTTACGGATTTGTTGTCGGTTTCTGCCTGATTTTTATATCCAAAGCCCTGCGGCTGCTCGTCAAGCGAAAGGAAGATTACTATGATTAATGCGCTTCCTCCGGCAGCCGTATTCATAATCGGGGCTTTTTTAATCCCCTTTCTCAAAGGCAGGCTAAAATCCTTTTATATGCTGGCTTTACCGGCAGTCGCCTTTTTGAACCTCCTCTATCTGCCTGCAGGGCAGTCATGGCAAATAAAATTTTTGGATTATTTACTGGTTTTCTCCAGGGTTGACCGCCTTAGCCTGGTCTTTGGGTATGTCTTCATCCTGGCCACCTTCATCGGGATTGTTTATGCCTTGCATGTTAAGGACGATGCCCAACATATAGCTGCTTTCTGCTATGCGGGCGGTACGCTGGGGGTTACTTTTGCCGGCGATCTTTTTTCGCTGTATGTCTTTTGGGAAATCATGGCCATTGCTTCGGTTTTTTTAATTCTGGCACAAAGAACCGAAAAGGCTCGATCTACTGCTTTTCGATATTTTATGTGGCATTTTTTTGGCGGCGTCTGTCTTCTGGCAGGGATAATTCTCTTTGTATCCACCCGGGGGACCGCCGAATTTGCTTATATCGGACTGAGTGACCCGGCCACCTATCTGATTTTCATTGGTTTTTGTCTGAATGCCACGATTTTTCCCCTCCATGCCTGGCTGCCGGATGCCTATCCCCGGGCAACTGTTACGGGTGCGGTCTTCATGAGCGCTCTGACCACCAAAAGCGCAATCTACATTTTGGCAAGAAGCTTTCCCGGAACCCCTATTTTAATCTGGGTCGGAGCCTTCATGACCTGCTTTCCGATTTTCTACGCAGTGATTTCAAATGATATGCGGCGCGTGCTGTCTTACAGCCTGATTAACCAGCTCGGATTCATGGTTAGCGGTATCGGCATCGGGACCCAACTGGCTATAAACGGGGCTGCCGCTCATGCCGTTGCTCACGTCATTTACAAGGCCCTGCTTTTCATGTCCACGGGTGCCGTTCTCCACATGACAGGTAAAATAAAGGCCACCGATCTCGGCGGGCTCTATAAAACTATGCCCTATACGGCTCTATGCTGTATGATCGGTGCCGCTTCGATTTCAGCCCTCCCGCTTTTCAGCGGTTTTATCAGCAAATCAATGATCTTGTCTGCGGTGGCCGAAAAGCATTATGTCATCGTGTGGCTCATGCTGCTTTTTGCTTCAGCAGGCGTCTTTCACTATGTCGGTATCAGGGTTCCTTATTTTGTATTTTTCGGACAGGATTCGGGCATTCGGACCCAAGAACCGCCGTTCAACATGCGCATTGCCATGGGGATTGCAGCGTTTATTTGCATTTTTCTGGGTGTCTATCCGGCCCCGCTTTACAATATCCTTCCCTTCCCGGTCGATTATGAACCCTATACCGTCTTTCATGTTGTCGGCGTACTCCAGCTTCTGATGTTCGGCGCTCTGGCATTTATTATTCTGGTTCGCACCGGCATTTACCCGGCGGCACTCCGGGCTGTCAATTTAGACACCGACTGGTTTTTCCGCATCCCCGGTCGGGCATTTATAAAATTCTGTGAACATCCACTCAAAACCTTAGGGAGGGTGATGGATTCGCTTGTATTAAACATCGTTGCCTGGCTGCGATCGTCTCCAGCGGCGAGCGTCCAAATCGAAGATCGGGTCGATAAATTTTTCCATGGTGCCCTAACATCGCTTCCCAACCTGATTTTCAATTGGATAAGACCTTTTAAATCCGATATCGATCAGCTGTCTTGGAATTTAGTTTATATTTTACTACCATTTATTATCTTGCTGTTTGCATTGCTGATTTTTGCAACATGAACGGAAAACGAGGAAAATGCCTTCTCTCCTGTTACAAATTGTGGCAGTACCGCTAGTCGCCGCTGCTATTATGTTTCTTCCCCGGTCCGAAAATAGATACTTAGCCGGATGGATTGCCATCGGGACGCTGGTCTATACGACTGTACTTTTAGGTATAGCCGGGGTTCAAATATATCACCATGGCCCCATCTTCGAGAGATATCCGATCGGACCGGAAGTGAGCTTAAATCTGCTTGCGGACGGCCTAAGCCTGCCCGT
>JASFGZ010000189.1:0-8177 GCA_050123495.1 Desulfobacterales bacterium | reverse complement strand
TCACCACGAAAGCACGAAAAACGAAAATGTTTGAAATGAAAAAATTTCATGCTTTTTTAATTTCGTGTTTTCGTAATTAATTTTTTTATTTTGTCACAAGAAGCGCAAATATCATTCTCAATTAACGAAATGGCCTCACGAAAATATCTGTTTATCATTCTTTTATCGGTATCGCTTTTATGCTGTGCGGGCGCGAAGCCGGAGCCGCACATTGCAGTTGAAGCGTTGCCTCAATATGACGCACTTTTCTCAAATGAGGATGGCTGGACCGGTGGAGATGGCGTATATTCGGTCTTGTTAAATCAACACACGATTGCCTGGTTTTTCGGCGATACCTGGATCGGCCAGCTAAAAAACGGGCAGCATGTGAATGCCACCCTGGTCAACAATTCGGTGGCCATCCAGCATCGCAGGAGCCCGGCCGAGGCCGAAATGGATTTCTACTTCGGCCGCGCCGGCGACGGCAGCCCGGCTGCCTTGATTCGTCCGTCCGATGGCCGGGGGTGGTTCTGGGTGTTTGACGGCGTGATGACTGCAGAGGGACTGTACTTTTTTCTGATCCAAGTCGAACGAACCGCAGGAGATGCCGTCTTTGATTTTAAGGTTATCGGAGCCTGGCTGGGGCAGGTTGATAACCCGAAAGATTCGCCTTCACACTGGCGAATCCGGCAATTCAAGATCCCCTGGACCGAATTTTCAGTTTCCCGCGGTATTCTTTGGGGGTCAGCGGTCCTACAGGTCAAAAACTTCTTATACATTTACGGAACGGTTGAAGATCGTCAAAACGCTGTTCATCAGAAGCACATGATTTTAGCCCGGGTTCCGATGTCCATGTTGGCTGATTTTGCCCGGTGGCGCTTTTATGCCGACGGCAACTGGGTGTCGGATTTTACACGCGCAAGCCGGCTGTGCGAAAATGTGCCCCATGAATATTCGGTAAGTTATCTTCCCGCATTGAGCCAATTCGCGGTCGTCTATTCTCAGGATGGTTTATCCAAAAATATCCTGGCACGTCTATCCCCAGGACCCCAGGGGCCCTGGAGCGATCCGATCCGGCTTTATCAATGTCCTGAAGCCGAGTGGGATGATTCGATTTTTTGCTATGCGGCCAAGGCCCATGCAATTCTTTCCGAGGTTCCCGGCGAGTTGGTCATCACCTATATCGCCAATTCAGTTGATTTTAATAAAACTACTAATGATGCCCGGCTGTATCGGCCGAGGTTTTTGCGGGCCACTTTTAAAAAATAGAAACCGAATTGAGCGAAAAATACTCAATTCGGTGTTAATTGTTATTGGTTATTAGTTATTTGAATTTGATGTTGGCGTTCTCAGGAAAAAGGATATTTTTCAGATCAGATTGAGCAACCCAAACTGTATAGCTGAGTGACTATTTTTTGACTTCCGCCTGGATCCATTTTAAATATGGTGGATAGCCGTCTAAGATCGGCAGGCTGACAATGCACGGGCAGTCGTAACTGTGCAAAGCGATGACTTTCTCAATCAGCGGAGAAAAGAGACTGTCGGTGGTCTTCGCAATTAAAACCACCTCTTTATCGTGCTGGATTTCTTCCTCCTCTCTATAAATGGACTGCATGTTATCTAAAATGTTCACACATGCAGCCAGGCGAGATTCAACCAGCGCTTGCCCGATTTTTTGCGCCTCAGCTTTGCTACCAGCGGTCATATAAACAAAGTTAACTGCCATCAGATCTCCTCTTTTTTAAAAAATAATGTCGATTAAATTTCAAATTAAAAGCACCGAATCTCGACGTTGGTTCGTCGTATTTTAGGTTTCAGGTGTCGGGTGTCAGGTGTCAGAAAACAGATAACTGAACCCGGATCACAGAAAACAGCGAACAGTTTGCGAACTGTCTTCTTTCATCTGTTTTCTGTGCGTTGTCCTTTGTATCTTCCTGACACCTGAACACTGAAACCTGAAACCATTAGCAATCCGGCTTTTGTAATATCGTAATGGGACATAGCCCTATGAAGATGTGTAACGAATGACCCCACTTCTCGGTTTCCAAGGACTGCCACCTTTTTGTTGAACGCTTTTAAAACACTCCACCAGGTCATCGACTTTGGCTTTGTTCCAGCCCACCAGCTTGATTCCCATCTGCTGACCGGGATTGGCCTTCTTAACATTTTGCCTTTCGATCTGAAGAGATGTGATTTTTCCGAAATATGCAGGCCCCATGGCGGTGATGACGCGGAAGTCATTTCCCAACTCAATGCTACCTTCAAGCACTTCACATCCGATGACGATTCCTTTGGGGCTGCTTCTGAAGGTGGCAATGATTTTGGCTTTGCCGGTAATTTTTTCTTCGGCTTCCTTAATGATGAAACTTTGAGCGATCTTGCGCATGTCTTCGGTCAATTTATAGATGGTGTCGTAGAGTCGCACTTCAACACCGTATTCTTTGATTTCTTGCTCCAGCTTCGGCATGGTGTCCACACTGAATCCAAGGATCAATTTGCTGCCGGTACGGGCCATCATCACATCCGACTTGGAAACATTCCCGATACCGGTCTGGATGAGATCGATCTGTACCCCGGGCACGTCAATTTCGGCCAGACCGGCGCTGATCGCCTCGACTGTTCCGGCAACATCGCACTTCAGAACAACTTCCAGTTTCTGTTGGTCCGCAAGATTAGAAGATGTATTCTGTCGGTTTTTTTTTCGGGCCATTTCTTTAAAATCCTTTTTGTCATACATTTATCATTTTGATCATGTTGACTCAAGTTTTTTAAATCCCGTTGGAAAATATTTTCTGGGCTTCCATTTTTGCTTTTTCAAAAGGATCCGCTTCAATTTCAACTTCCGCATCACCCTGATAGTCAAATAAAACAAAGTAAAGCGCCTGGATAAGAAAAAACAGCCAAATCCCGAGTGCCCATGTTATGGCTACTGCGGGCACCGCACCGGATACGAGCAAGCCGGCAGCCAGGCCCAAACCGATCTCCGCTCCCCATCGTTTTAAAAAAGGTTTTTCTTTAAAACAGATGTCGCTGCGAATCCAGCTTAGCATGACAAGGGATGCAAACAAAAAGGCGCCGGTTGATCTGATAAAAAAAGCGGCGAAAAACAGCAACAGCAAAGGGAGGCTAACTGACCTAAGAGACTTAGGGGTCCAGCGTGACAGCAAGACCCCGTATCCGGCCAGCAGCATCCAGAGTGACACCTGAAAGCTCACCGGCCAGAGCATAAAGCGGCTTAAGCCGATACATAGCGGAATATACAAAAGCCCGCTAATAAGACCCCAGATAATTGTCGATCGTATGGGTTTTGCGGTGGATTTCATGATTGCACACCTCCTTTTATGGCTTCCTTTCTTTGAAGAAGTTCCAGTTCCACTTCTTCCTCGCTGAGTTCATGAACACTAAAGCCGGCTGGCGCTGCCGCCCATGGCGCTTCCCACCTCTGTGTTTCGGTGCGGTGAAAATATGCAGTGGCTTTTTGTTTAAGCTGCTCATATTGCAGCCGCTGTTGTTCTAAATTCTCTTTGAATTGACGCATTTCATGATTCAGCAGATCGATATGGTTGCCGCGTTCGGTCTGGATGTGGGTTAAAGGTTTGAGTTTTTTAATAAGCATTCGGGCAATATCATCTCTGTCTTTTTTAATTGCAACTTCCAGATCCGACTCCAGGTTGTCGGTCTCCTTTTTTCCCTGTTGAAACTCCTGCTGGGCTTGATCCCTTGCAATCCCCATTTTTTTTAATTGCATCTCTTTTTGGACCAGGGATTCCTCCATATCTCTGAGGTGTTGTTTCAGTGAAAGCCCCTGATCTTCAATTTGATCCATGACACCATGGATGTCGGCTTTAAACAATCGGATAATACGCGCTAAAATGGCCATAATTAATTCCTCCAGATTTTTGAAATTATCTAAGCATGATTTTTTTTGTCGGTCTTTAATTGCTCAGGTATCAGCTTTAAATTCGAAATTCGAAGCACGAAATTCGAAACAATCTAGAAATTCCAAATCACAATGTTCGAAAAATTTTGACATTTTGATCATTTGAGATTCGGATTTGTTTCGAATTTCGTTATTTGTGCTTCGGATTTTATTCACTTTGGCTCCCCATTAGGCTCACTATGCATCAACCTTGGCAGTAGAAAAATGTATGACTTATCGCCGTCCTTTATAACCTTCATACTGCATGGCTTTTGAATTGGCTTTCTGCTTCCGGGAAACTGCGGCCGGGGCGCCTTGAAACGTCTCTTCCACTCTTTGACGCAGCTCTTTTAGGTCGCGATCCAGGTTTTGCGTGACCTCGGCCGAATCGACGGTTGCATTGATCGACTCTTGCTCACGGAAATAACTGTGGATGCGCTGCAGGGCTTTTTGTTTTTTGCCCGCTTTAATATCTGCCGCGACTTCCTGTTTGAGCCGGTTGTAATCTTCGCGAATGACTTTTTCAGTCCAGGACATTTTATCGATTGAAGCCTGAACCTCTTTTGGATTTTTAACACAGGCAATTTTATAGGAACCATCAAGGACTGTTTCCATCGGCTGTCCGTTAAAAAGATAACGAGCCTTGATCCTGCCCATTTCAAAACTTCCGGTTGTGCCGGTGGGCACCTGTAATGTCAGAAACAATTTGCGGATTTGACCGGAGCGCAAATCTCCCGGGTAAAAAACCGCATGGTCGTTTTGAATTTCGATTGCATATCCGGAGGCATCTATCAGGGAGATTGCATTATTCAGGGGGAAATAAATCGACACATTGGTTGCCACCGTTGCTTTGGAATAGAACAATTCCTTTTGAAAAACTTCCGCAAATGCCATTGGATTTTCCAGATAATAGTAGTTGCCGGCACCGCGATCGGCTATGGTGGTCATCAACTGCTCATTGAAATCGTTGCCCACCCCAACCGTGCTGACCGCAAATTCTTTTTCGACAGCAGCACCGGCCATTCTGCCGAGCCGGGTTGAATCCGTAATACCTTTATTGGCAAGCCCGTCGGAAATGAGGATCACCTTTCGGGCATTTCCACTCTCGGGCGTCGATCCCAGCACATTTATCCCTGCCTGCAGTCCGGCACTCAAGTTGGTTCCGCCGCCGGCTGTTATGCGACGGATAAGTGAATCAAGCTGTTGGCGATGAGCTGTGGTGACGTTGCTCAGGGTGGAGACATATTGAACGTTGTCTGAGTAAGTAATCAAGGCAAAGCGATCCTTTGCGGAGAGACTGGATAAAAGATTTAACACTGCCTGTCGCGCATCGGTGATCTTGCGTCCTTTCATTGAGCCACTGCGATCCAATACGATGACCATATCAACATTGCGGGGTTCTGCCGCAGTTGAGCCAAGGTCATCAGCGGCTTGCAGCCTCAGCGAAAGATGGACCCTGCCGTCGGATCCTTGAAGAATCTTGTTTTGGACCAGTCGGCCGCTGAGTGTCACCGGGCCGGGTTCGATTGAAGAGGTGTGCGTTGGAGGCGCTATCGAGCCCGCCAACCATGTTTTGCCACCAACGGCGGTATAGGCCATTGCTGCCCCGGTGGCAGCGATCAAAGTGATAATAAAAATAAATGATTTTAGACGCGTGGATTTCATGGCTATCTCCTTTCGATTTATGATGTTTTTTGACACAGGTGCTGTCAACCTTCTTCAATTTTAATCCAACGCAGCCAAAACACAATTCAAAGAAATGTAAAAAAAGCGTGCTGAGTTTTTACATAACTTTTACTTTGAAAATGGACAGATGTGATATAATGTCATTAGAAGTGGTTTCAAAACACCATCTAGCGTCCGATAGCTGCGTTGCAGACCTCTTCAAATCACATACTCTCATGTATGCTGCGCTTTTTCATCGGCCTGCGCCTTGCTCTCGAACGCGATCTGGCGTTTTGAAACCACTTCTAGGGGTTTTGTAGTGACGCCATCCCGGAGAAAGGGGCAAGGAATTAAATGCAAACACCGAAAGCTCGCGTTCTTGTCGTCGAGGATGATCCGGCACTGTTGCGCGGGCTCCTTGATGTGTTGGTCTACAACGGTTATGAGGTTAAAGGGGTAGAAGACGGCGGACACGGATTGGATGCGGGTCTTAAAGAAGCATTTGATCTGATCCTGCTGGACGTCATGTTGCCAACGCTTGACGGGTTTTCGATCTGCAAAGAAGTTCGTAAAAAAAAGCCCGGACAGGGTATTATCATTATTACCGCCAAAGGCTCCGAGGATGATATCGTAACCGGTTTTAACGCCGGGGCCGATGACTATATCAGCAAGCCGTTTTCCCTCAGGGAGGTTATGGTGCGGGTAGAAGCGGTTTTGCGGCGTACCGGGAAAAACCCGGGTGATATGGAAATCCGTTTTCGAGACATTTTTTTTGACGGCAAGAACCTGATAGCCGAATATCAGAAACAAACCCAGGAACTCACCCGTAAAGAAATGGATATCATCGCCTATTTGCATCGCCATCGGGATCGAATCGTTACCAAAAAAGAACTGCTCACCGAAGTGTGGCAATATGCCGACGCGGATATCGAAACCCGGACCGTGGATATTCATATGCTAAAGCTGCGCAAGAAAATTGCCCGGTTGATCGGCGATACCCCTTTTGTAAACACCATCAGGGGAGAAGGCTACCGGTTGGAACCCGCAAAATGAAACGATTACAAATCTTAATTCTCATATTTTGTGTGACCCTGTCTGTTCCGCTCGGTTATTTTGTGCTGCGAACCTATCACGGTATGGAGCAGGAAGAAGCGGCCGCCTTGAGTTTTTTTGCCAATACGCTGTTGGACGAAATGGAGCAGGCCCTTGCAACCCTTGTGCAGCAAGAGGAAAATCGCGCCATCGATGAGTACAATTTCTTCATGAGCCATTCAGGGGGCGACCGCGATTCCTCAAATGAAAACCGCTCACCGCTTTCAAACCTGCCGAAGCAAAATTATATCCTCGGATATTTCCAGAATAACCCGGACGGTTCGTTTCAAACCCCTTTAGTGCCCGCCGGCAAGTCCGTTGCCGCGGATCGCAAGGATGCCATAGCCCAGCTCAAGGATGCCAATCGCATATTTAACCGCAAACGAACGACGGCCACCGATAAAATAACGGCGGCACCGGCCGAAGCAGTTGCCAAAGCCGAGCAGAAGCAACAAAGTGGCTTTGCCGATAAATATCTGGATCTAACCCGCTCACAAAAACCCAAAGCGCACCTCGGTCAAAAAGAAAAACGTTTTGAAAAAGTCACCATCGCCCAGGCAAAAAATGTTGCTCGCCAGGAAAAAGGCGAAACCGCCAGAAGCCCTGCGCCGTCGGCCATGTCATTGTCAAAAAGCCGTCTGAGCCGCCGCCCGGCTGAAGAAGGTGCATTGAGGGAACCGGGCCCATACCGGGCCGGTAAAATAGCCGGGCGCAGTGAGCCCTACCTGGGGGAATCCGAGGCCGATGCACCGCGCGAAGCTGCCCCCGAAGCCTGGGATGAGGAAAGCTTTCAAGTGGAAGTTGCCCCGCTGCAATCGGTCTTTATCGGCGATGATCAAATATTTATATTTCGCCGAATTATGATCAACCAGAAAATCTTTCGCCAGGGATTTATTTTGAAGGTCCATGCTTTTCTAAATCATCTCGCGCAAAATTACTTTATTGTCCAGCCGATGGCCGACTTTGCCAATCTGCGCCTCCGGGTGATCGATCAGGGCCGGGAAATCGGCCGGGTGGAAGCCGGCATATCCAGCCGTGATCCCGAATTTGTTTTGAACCGGGGATTCCCATCGCCTTTTCGGTTTTTGAACGCCACATTGAGCTGTGATGAGATTCCGGCGTCCACCGGGCGCAACACGCTGATGATCATGATAATCGTGCTGGCCGCCATTTTTTTAATGGGATTGTTTGCCATCTACAAAAGCACCCAGACCATCGTGGATCTTTCCGAGCGCCGATCCCAATTTGTGTCGTCCGTTACGCATGAATTAAAGACCCCGTTAACCAATATACGGATGTACATTGAAATGCTCGAACAGGGAATTGCCAAAGATACCGAACGGGAGCAGGAATATTTCCAGATTATCAATTCCGAGGGGTCACGGCTATCGCGTCTGATTAACAACGTTCTGGATCTGGCCAAACTCGAGAAAAAGCAGCGATCTCTGAATCTGATAAAAGGAACCTTTGAAGAGGTTGTCGCCGAAGTTCAAACCGTGATGCAAGCCAAACTCCAGCAGGA
>JASFGZ010000188.1:0-8208 GCA_050123495.1 Desulfobacterales bacterium | reverse complement strand
CAAATTGAAATTGTTTTTTAAATTACAGTCAGACCTCGATCGGACGCTAGATTTAAAAAACAATTTCAATTTGTAGGGACGATTCTCAAATGGAACATCTTCTGAAAAAACTAGTCGAATTGCTCGAGCACGCGACGGAGCTCTATCAATCGTTATTTGCGGTTGTAGAACAGGAAAAAGACGCTGTCGTGGGCCTGAATTTAAAACGATTGAACCAGGCCTGTAAGGCAAAGGACAATTTGCTATTAAAACTGCGAATCCTCGAAGAACAGCGCGAACAGCTGATGGATAAATTGGCTTCTGAATTGGACTGTTCGCCTCAAGAGATTTCTTTAACCCAATTATCTCAACGGGTGGCAGAACCATTCGCCGGTATGCTTCGCGAGCGCAGCACCGATCTTCTGGTGCTGATGCAAACACTGCAAGAAGCAAATCGGCAGAATAAAAGCATACTGACGCATTCGCTGGAACTGATTCAAGGTTCTTATAATCTGTTAAATCATGCGCTGGCGGCCAGCCCGGTATATTACCGGGGAGGTGATCTCCAAAAAAACGGACAAACGGGCAAGCTCGTGTGCGGTGATATCTAATAAACCTATTCGGTCTTGCCAATGCATTGGCTTTGCAAAGGCAGCCGGGGTGCGACGAGGTTATTATGAATGACACAAAATTAAATCAAATTCTGTCTAAGGTAAAATCGATCCCCACAATGCCGGAGGCTGGCACCAAAATGCTTAGTCTTCTCGAAGAACCGGATACCGAGATATCTGAAATAGAAGAGAGTTTGCGTTACGATCCGGGGCTGACTGCCAACATTCTTAAGTTAGCAAACTCGGCCTACTTTGGTATTCCATCGAAAATCGGTTCTCTGAGGCAGGCAGTTGTGGTGCTGGGTTTCAAGCGTCTCGTTCAACTGGTGGTCGCTTCATGCGTAAGTGCCGTGATGGACAAATCGGTTCCCGGCTATGATTTGCCGGCCGGGGATCTGTGGCGGCATTCGATTGCCGTATCCATTGCGGCCGAAGCGCTGGTAAAGGACAAAAAAAAGAGCGGGGGCCAAGATGTGTTTACCCCGGCGCTTCTCCACGATATCGGCAAGCTGGTTTTGGGAACCTTTGTCAAAGAGGAGTTGGAAGCCATAGAGAGTATTGCGGCCAAAGGCGTATCCTTTGTGGTCGCCGAGAATATGATTCTGGGTACGGATCATGCTGAAATCGGTGCAAAGGTTTTAAAGCACTGGAATTTTCCGTCAGATGTCATTGAGGCGGTTCGGTGGCACCATGATCCGGATTCACCCGAAACAGTCAACATACAAACGGATATTGTGTATCTGGCGAATTTGTTATGCCAGTCAAGCGAGACCAGCGCTGAAATCGGAGGAAATTCTGTCGAACTATCACCTGCAGTCATCGAGCGCTTAGGCGTTCAGCTGGATCAATTCGAGGCAATTTCAGGTAAGATTGCCCAATGGGTGGATGAGCTATCGGATGCCCTGGCATTTAATTAACTATCGCATCCAAAAAGGAAGCATCATGTCAGATATTAATGGAATTTTGAATATAGCCGGCCAAGCGCTTATCACCCAGCAGCAGGCCATCAGTGTAACGAGCCACAATATTGCCAATGTGAACACCCCCGGGTATTCGCGCCAGCAGCTGGTGATGTCAACGAATGTCCCTTCGGATTCTGCGATAGGGCCGATCGGCAACGGGGTCAGCGGCGATTCGATCGAACGAATTTACGACCGGTTCTTGAATTCCCAGATCAACAATGAAAGCCAGGAACTGGGACGCTGGGATGCACAGAAAAAGGCCGTTGAAACACTGGAAATGATATTCAATGAAACATACGGATCAGGGTTGAACGAGGCCATGAGTGAGTTTTGGAATGCCTGGCAGGCGTTAACCAATAATCCCGCCGGTACCACTGAACGCCAGGTCCTTGCAACCCGGGGGCAGTTTTTGGCCACCACGTTCAATAAAGTGGATGCTGATCTTACCCGTTCTCAGCAGGACCTGGACCGGACCATCCAGGGAACGATTGCCGAGATCAACCGGCTGTCGCAGCAACTTGCCGATCTGAACGATAAAATTGTTGCCTCCGAGACCGGCACTCAAACCGCCAACGACTATCGGGATAAACGCGATCTGGCGCTAAAAGAGCTCTCCGAATTGATTGACATTGAGGCATTTGAAGATGCAAATGGTGCTTTTACAGTGCTTGTTGGCAACGGGCAGCCGCTGGTGAGCGGGACCGCCACATGGCAGTTGTCCACGGAGACCAATGCTTCCGGCCTTCAAGAGGTTGTTTGGATCGATGATGCCGGCGGCAGCATGAATATTAACAGTGATATTGCCGGCGGTAAGATTAAGGGCTGGCTCGAGACGCGGGACGTTGTCATTGCCGACTATATGAATCGTCTGGATACCCTGGCCCAAACATTGACAACCGAAGTCAATAACCTCCATCAAAGCGGTTTTGCCCTCGATCAATCATTGGGTTTAGCATTTTTTGACGGAACCGGTACGGCAGGGGACATTGAAGTCAATGCCAATATCCTCGGAGACATCGGTTTGATTGCCGCGGCAGCCGATCCGTCTGCTGTTCCCGGCGACAACCGCAATGCCATTGCAATCGCCGACTTACAACATCAGCTGGTGATGAGCGGAAATACCGCCACTTTTAATGAGTATTATCGTACCCTGGTCAGTGATGTCGGCAATGAAGTTTTAAAATCGGATTCCTATTATGCCCATCAATCCGAAATGGTGGCGTATCTGGATAATTACCGTGAATCGATTTCAGGGGTATCACTGGATGAAGAGATGATCAATTTAATCAAATTTCAAAACGCGTATGCGGCGGCCGCTAAACTGGTCAGTACAGCAGACGAATTGTTCCAAACGGTTATACAGATGGTTTAACGCGCCAAATGTCGATTGGAGAACGTTAACATGCAGTGCTTAAAACAGCCGGCAAATTTGCTTGCCAGAAGTATCAGACTTCAATAGGAGAGGGATCATGCGAGTGACCAATAATACCATGATACATTCCATTGTGCGCTACCTGACCCGCCAGAACGAAGCGCTCTATGATAGACAAAATATCATCGCATCCGGCAAAAAAATTAACGCGCCTTCAGATGATCCCCTCGGCATGGGCAAGGTGTTGGATTATCGTCAGACGATTGCCACAATTGAACAATATCAGACCAATATCCAGCATGGGAAAACGCGTCTGGATGTCAGCGAAACCAATCTGGAACTGGTTGATGAGTTTTTGCGGTATTTTCGATCAATTGCTCGAACCGAGATAGACGGAACAACTGAAAGCCGTCTAGCGGCGGCTGAAACCCTTAAAAATATTTTTGACCAGGTACTCGATCTGGCCAACTCAAAACTTAATGATAACTATTTGTTCTCCGGTTATCAAATCAAAACAGCTCCTTTCTCGCGTGATGATTCCCAGGCGACCACATTTGATCAATTTACCGTCTCTTACAACGGTGATACCGGAGATGCGCAGCTCATCGTTGCCGATGGTACGACCATCACCATGGATGCAGACGGTCAGCCCATCTTTCATGATGCCGCCTCCGGCGGCATCAACGTTTTCGATGTTATGCGAGATTTGATTGTGGGTCTTGAAAATGACGATACGGTGGCCATTTCCACTCAGAGTGACCTGCTTGATCAGGGCCGAACCCAAATAAAAGATATTCGAAGTGCCAATGCCCCGATTTTATTTCAGCTCATAGCCTCTGAAAACCACTGGCAGCATTACAAACCCAAAATCGAGGATCTGTTGAGCGAGGAAGAAAATGCGGATGTCACGCGAGCGGTGGTGGAGCTGCAAAGTCTGGAGCTTGCGTATCAAAGTACCCTTGCGACCGCGGCCAGGATCCTTCAACCCGGGCTTATCAATTTTCTAGAGTAAAAAATGAAAAAAATACTGCTTATCATCGGCGCTGTCGCCTTACTGGTATTGATTATCACGCATCCCATTTCCGGTCTGAACAGTGAAAGTATCGTGCGGTTAAAAGAGGCCGGTGTCAGCGACGGGACCATTCAGGTTATGATCAGAGAGAAAGTCGTTGAGACCTCAGCTTTCAGCGTGCAGGAAATTATTGATATGAAAAAGGCCGGTCTCAGTGAAAAGACCATTCAGATGGTTGTTCGGGAAGGTTCTTTTCTCAAGGATACGGCTCCCGTCATTTATGGGAAAGACGTTCGATCGATTGAGTTTACCACTGCCCAGGATATCATCGAACTCAAAAAGGCCGGGATCAGCGATGAGGTCATTCAGGCGATTATTTATGTCGTCGGTGACAGCTCCGATTCCCAGCGCCAGGAGGCATGGGATCTGCTCAGAGACATGGAAATTCGAGTCGATCTGCGAGATGGGGATTGACAAATTCAATTGCGGATTTTGGATTGCGGAATGCGGATTTAAAGGTCAGGTGGATCGCACTTTTAAAATCCGCAATCCGCAATCCGCATTCTGAAATCTTACCCAATGCCAATTGATTGCCACAAGTGTATTTATTATTATGTAACCTGGGATTCGAGTTTCCCCCACGGCTGCCGGGCGATGGGGTTTAAAAGTCGGCGGTATCCGAGCGATGAAGTCCGCCATTTTATGATGGGCAAAGCCTGCCTGCTCTTTACCAAAAAGAAAATGAAAACTCCCACCCATTTAAAACGTCGGCAATTAAAACCTGCCGGTTAACGCTAAATCCACTCCCGAATCGCTATTCTTCATCATCGGCACAGGTTTCCGCCTTAGCGAATTCAAGGACCGAGATCCGCTGACGCAAATGCGCTTTCAAATCATTGGCGACCAGATCTGCTGCTTCTTCAAGCAAAGATGGGAAAATCTCTTGGTACCCGTTCGACCGCAGCAGGGCCCGGAGCTGTTCACGGTAATTCTTTTTTCCTTGCTCAACGGTGGCGCGCAACATGTGATACAGATCCATTGTATCGATTTCTTCTGGTAGGGAAAACTGGCCGACGATGGCGGTTGCCCGGCGGGCGATATGCTGCAAATAATTTTCGTTTTCCAAGGGTAACGCGGTGTCGAGACTATCATGAAATTCTACGGCCTCACAAATTTCCACCGGAACATCGAAACGCTGCAACACGATGGCGCCAATTTTGGCATGGCTGATGCCCAAAATTCTTTGCTCAGCTTCGTAAGTTGGCAGTCCCTCTGTTTTTTTCAAGGCCACGATTTGCCGGTGTTCATTTTTAAAATATACGGCGATGACCAATTTCCCGATGTTTTGAAGCGTAGCCACGGTGAAAAGATCATCCAGTTGCCTGAAGGATAGTATTTCACCGATCACCTTGGCCACCACCGCACAGAATTGAGCCTGCGTTAGAAATTTGTCAAAATTAAAATCTTTCATCCGCCGGGTAAAATGATCCATTAATATCGATGTAATGAGAATATCTTTCATTTTAGCGTAACCCAGCAGTTGTACCGCATAATTAATTGACCGAACTTCGCGGCCGCCATAGTAGGCTGAGTTGGCAATCTTTAAAAAGCGTGCCGCCAGACTCGGAGATAATTTTTCAACGATTTTTTCAAAATTGCTGGTCGGATTGTTGAGCAGAGTGATGATTCCGACCACTTCCGAATCGATCAGCGGGAGTGTGTTGATTTTGGTTTTTATTCTTTCGATTGTTTCCTGTGTTGTCATTAAATATTCCTCCCTTTGGAAGGTATGCCTGCAAGCATTCCGGCCTCGGCAGATTTAGCCGCAATGTGCCGATTCTGATATGGCGAACAGCGCAATGTGCTCTGAAGTCTGAATTCGCTATATGTTTAAATGGTATTTTGGATCCGCTAAGCATTAAATGCCATGTCTTAGCGGTATCACCAATAATAGCAGCAATAGACATGCCAAATTAAACAATATTGCCTCCATTTGCGCCACGGTCCAGAAATGCAGAGAAAACCGGGCATAATTGGCGAGAAAATATTGATTTTCAGGTCGATAAACGCAAAATCAATTGATATTGCTGGGTTTTTGACAACGCCTTGACATGTTTTGCCAAAAAGTTGTCGAACCAAGAAAAAACCCTGTTAGGGGGGGGTGCCTAACAGGGTTCGTCGGAGGTGGGAATGAAGGAAAGGAGGAAACTTCATTCCATTGGCTATTTATCTATGCAACTATTGTGCCATTTGAATATATGTGAATATCGTTTCGTTCATCGTGCCATCAGAATGTGGGCCTTACCATCATTGATATGTATTTTCAAGCACTTAAGAAATGATTCAACATGCGACGAAACCTTAAAGGTTGATTTATACTTTTTGCCCCCAGAAGGCAAACTGGGTAATTTTTTGTCAATTATCTGGCGACTAGGCAAAAATTTTACTCTTTTTAGCACCTTTAAACCATTTTGTTTAATATTTGCAAATACCGATATGTTAAATGATTTAAGTAGATTAAATTGTATCAAGCGGTCAATAATCAAAGTTTATGATGATTGCCAATAGAAAATCCTGTTAACCATCTCTGTTTTTTTGGCAAATTATTGATCAATCGCAAAATGCAAACAAAAAATTTGCAATTTGCAAATTTTTGGCGAAAGACTGGATTTTATCGATTAATTTGATCAAGTTTTTGAGCAATTGGCCGATAGTATTATATATTCTCTTGCCCAAGGAGCTAGGTCATTGGATGAATGAACACCGGGAAATACTATCGGTTACCCAGGCAGCCGCCCTGTGCGGTGTCGGGCGTACCACCGTCGGTTACTGGATTCGCTCAAAAAAACTTCGTGCCCGCCGGGCTGGGAAAAAATACCAGATTCCGGTGCCGGATTTGCTGTATTTTTTAAAAGCCGAAGGACAGGAGATACCGGTGCAGTTGAAAAAGCAGAATTTAAACCGACCTGTTTTTCGTTCATTTCAGAATTGCTGGAACTATTATCAGGAAGATTCCCACGGACTAAATTGTCAGCAATGTGTTGCTTTTAAAAATAAACTTCAAGTCTGCTTCAGCGCACGCAACAGCGGCACACTCAGTTGCCCGGGGCATTGCGAGACCTGCCGCTACTATCAGGATACCTATTATCCACGGCTTCAGTTTATCCATCAATTCGACACACCTGCGGCAGTGGTCAAAGACCTATATTTTTGGGCGGGAAACTCGGAGATGGCCAAGCTTTGCGAAATCAATGAAATGGGTCTGGTTGGAATGGGTATCGAGCAAGTCGTGCATCCCCGTTCACTGGAATGTGTGATTTCCGGCGCGAAGAAAAAGGCCCTGGGAGATCCAGAAATTCCAACAGAGGGAATTATTTATATAAAAAACAGACAATTAGAACAGCTAAAAATAAAATTGTCTGTTTTTTTATTGAAGGAACCCCGAGGTTCATTTCTCGTATTGGCACAGCCTGAATCCAACGGTCAGTCACGGACATAGCGCGCGCCGAGGCGCCCAATAAATTTTATAGTCGGTATTTTTTGCCGTTTACAATCATGATCTTTGAAATACGGCGATGGTTTTGAGTTCATTATTAATAATAATTACAAATAGATAAACAAAGTAGCAGCCAAAATAAATTTTGCATGATTTTTGCATTTGAGACAATGTATCTGTTATTGGTTGGCGCAACGATGGCGCTGATTACAATAAAGATCCACAGGAAATGAATCGAAACCAAGGATGTGAACAATGAAAATTTATGGTAATGATGGAATTTTAAAAGAAGGCTATCCGCAGAATACTCAGAAAAATGAAAAAACGCCGGATGCGGATTTTAAGGATATTCTTAAGGCGTCTGTCGAAAACTCAACGAAAAATCCATCGAAAATCCAACCCTCTAGGTTAATGGATCCGGTATCGGCAGTTCGTTTCAATCCGTTATCTCCCCAGGATAAAAGCATAACGGTTGAGCGCGTTCATAGCCTATTAAATTTACTCGATAATTATCGTAAACAGCTGAGCGATCCCCATGTCACCTTAAAAACGCTTGAACCGTTGATGAACACGATTGCTAGAGAAAAGGATCAGTTGTCGGGATTGATGGAATCTATGCCGAAGGAGGACGGGCTCACACATATACTCAATCAAACCCTGATTACCGCATCCTTGGAGGTCATAAAATTTAACAGGGGCGATTATATCACTTCGTGACATCGCTTCAGTCACCACAGATGCTTGAATCCGGAAACCATCACAGTCCGCATCTCAAA
>JASFGZ010000187.1:0-8213 GCA_050123495.1 Desulfobacterales bacterium | reverse complement strand
ACTTTGTGTATACCCGTATAATATTCAAGCGCTCGACGATTGCCGTTTTGAGATGATCCATGTTGCGGCCGGTTGCCACCGAAGCCGATACCATTGGCCAGTTATCGCCTAACAATTCACGAAAAATGTCTAAATTTTCGTCAGTGCTCACATCGTCGTTTTTGTTTGCAAACACCAAAAACGGGATCAGACTTATTCCACGCCGGTCGCTGTAGCGATCTTTCAGGCGCAACGGCACAATCTGCTGTTTTTCAAGCAAAGCAACCGCATCTTCAAGATGCCGCAGCGGGTCGGTCTGCAAATCTACCATCACGAGCACAAGATCACAACGGCGAATCAGATCCATCATTTCCGGCTCTATATAGTCCCTGCTAAGCGGCGGGGTGTCAATTAGCTGAATCTGAATATTTTCCACCGGCATCATACCCGGAGTCGGTTTCCAGGTCGTATGCGGAAAATCGGCGACTTCGGGGGCGGCGTTGGTTACAGCGGCCAGCAGTGCGGATTTGCCGACATTGGCGACGCCGACGATCACCACCTGACCGGCGCCCTCTTTATTGATGTGAAAGACCGATTCATGTTTGCTCAGGCTCTTTTTGGCCTGAGCTGCTGAGCGGGTCTTCGAGACCCTTTTGCGCAAATCCGCTCTGAGTTTATCGGTGCCTTTGTGCTTGGGGATGATTGTGAGCATTTCTTCAAGACTGGCGAGCTTCTCCGCCGGCGTTTTGGCCGAGCGGTAGCGCTTTTCGGCGTCAAAATATTCGGGCGGGAGGTTGGTTGGCATAATGATATACGCGATGTTAGCATTTCATTATTGGTTAAAGTTAGAGAAATTTAAGTCTAAAGTCAACCGGCTCTGTGCAGGTACCCACTTATAGAGGTTGATTTTGGAATCTTCAAAACGTATACCCAAGCGTAACATTCCAAAACGACAGAAAGGGGAATTCGCATGCCATGAAAGAACAATGGATCAAAGCATTTGGTAAACTGACATACGGCATTTACGTGCTCACTTCTCACCATGAAGAAAAAATCAACGGTATGATTGCGTCCTGGGTTTCGCAGGTATCTTATGAACCGCCTCTGATAATGGTGGCCGTTCATCCCAAGCGGTTCTCGCATAAACTCATCGAGGATGGCGGCGGCTTCGTGCTGCATGTTTTGGCCGACACCCAGGCAGATTTTTTGTCCCGATTTAAGGGCACGGATGTAAGCGCCAAATTTTCCGCGATAGATTGGACCCGTGGTAAAACCGGTTGTCCTATTTTAAGCGAGTGCCTGGCCTATTTCGAATGTGAACTTAAAACCCATTACCGCCCGGGGAATCACACGCTTTTTATCGGAGAAGTGATTGCGGCCGGCTTTTTGGCACATCAAAAACCGTTCACCACAAGGGAATATGATGGGGTTTATCTGGGTAAGGCCTAACCCGGACGAAACGGATCCAAAAAGGCTATCACAGCATTGACTACTGAAAAATGTTCCTGCTGAACCGGAACTGGAATGTTGGAATACTGGAATGATGGAAAGTTGGGTTATAAATTCGGAATAGGTCTATTTTTAAATTAAATTGAGATGCATTCCGATTAAACCAACCCATTTATCCAATATTCCACTATTCCATTATTCCAATACGATGGATCTGCTTGGTAGTAGGTGTTGACCTTTTTTCCCACAAAATTCACAAAAATTACAACTAAAGTACTAAAAAGAAATTAAGAATTTTTTGTATATTTGATCTTGAAATTTTGTTTTTTTTTTACTTGAATATCTCTTTCTATTCAAACTGATCAAGAAAGGAGAACATATTAATGGCTTCCTGGAAAACCTATCTCGAAGAAAATCAGGATCGCTACTTAAAGGAGCTGCTCGAGTTTTTAAGCATTCCCAGCATCTCCGGCCTAAAAGCGCACAAAGAAGATGTAAGCAAAGCAGCTGATTGGGTAGCTGCCCGGCTCCAGGCCGCTGGTCTTGAAAATGTCCGGGTATTGCCCACCGACGGGCATCCGGTCGTTTACGGGGATTGGCTGCATACTCACGATAAGCCGACGGTTATGATCTATGGGCATTTTGATACCCAGCCGGTGGATCCTTTGGAGCTCTGGTCGCAGCCGCCGTTTGAACCAACGGTAAAGGAAGAACGCGTTTATGCCCGCGGCGCTTCCGACGATAAAGGCAATATGCTGGCTCCGATTTTAGCCCTGGAAGCCCTGCTGAACAATCAAGAGCAGCTGCCGGTCAACGTTAAATGTTTTTTTGAAGGGCAGGAAGAAATCGGCAGCCCGCAGTTGCCTGCATTTATTTCTGCCAACCGGGAGTTGCTGGCCTGTGATTTGATTTTGAGTGCAGACGGAGGCCAATGGGACGAGGATCAGCCGGCGTTAATGCTCGGACTCAGGGGGCTTTGTGCGCTGCAGGTGGACGTTCAGGCTGCCAGAGCAGATACCCATTCCGGAACCTTCGGCGGGACCATTATGAATCCGATCCATGCCCTGGTACGTCTCTTGGACTCGATGCATTCCTCACAGGGCAAGGTTGCGGTTGAAGGCTTTTATGATGCCGTGCGTGAGCTTTCGGATATCGAACAAGCCCAGATCGCCCAAATTCCATACGATGAATCCGAGTACAAAGCGCAGCTGGGTGTCGATGAACTTTTCGGTGAGCCCGGATTTTCAACTTATGAGCGGGCCTGGACACGTCCCACGCTTGAACTAAACGGCATCTGGGGCGGTTTTCAGGATGAGGGACTCAAAACCGTGCTGCCGAGCTCCGCCCATGCCAAGATTAGCTGCCGGCTGGTGCCGGATCAGGATCCTCAAGAAATTGTTGAGCTGATATCGGCCCATATCCATAAACATGCGCCCCCCGGAGTTACAGTTAAGATTCATCCGCATTACAGCACTGCATACCCATATCTGATTCCTTATGATCATCCGGGCAACCAGGTTGCAATGGCGGTTCACAGGACCCTTTTCGGTAAAGAGCCCTACTACGCCCGGATGGGAGGCAGCATTCCGGTTTGCGGCATCTTTTTAAAAGAACTGGGTGCCTATACGGTCAATTTTGCCTTTGGGTTGAAAGATGAAAATGTGCATGGGCCCGATGAATTTTTTCGGCTCAAGAGCTTTTCGCGCGCCCAGCTGGCTTACGGCATGCTACTTGAACAGCTAAGCGAATGGGAAATAAAAAAATAGGAGCGTTTTATCGGCCAGAGGCGGGAAGCTGGAAGTTTGAGATTTTCTAAAAATTTTCGGATTTTTTTCGACTGCCCAGTGCTACACGAAGTGATAATATATCTATCAGCATTTTGAACAGTTCTTCTTTGAAACCAAACGGCAGCACTTTAAACACATCCTGCATTCTTTCTTCCCACCGGCTCATGATCGATTTGGGTGTCGGTTTTTCCCAGGTCTGCAAGAGAAATACCTCATCACGTATCTTTCTTCGCAGTCTCATTTTTTGCTTTTTGTCGGCTTTTTGAGCCCGGGAAAGCGCCTCTTCGAAAAATTTGCGAAGTTCGAGAATATCTAGATCGGTTATTCTGGACATAAGCGACGGATTTCGGATTAAAATTTCAAATCGGGGAAAGCCTGGTCATTAAATGTGATTTATTTCTATCTTTTTTCAATAGGTTACCATAAAATTGATTCAAAAGTCAATTATGAGGGGCTTATCCAAAAAAAATGTAATGCAGCCGGATGTTTTTTGACTAAAGCCGGCAACATCAATATAATTTTGATTGCAGTATGTTGTGAGATATTTCACTCAAAGATAACCGGATTCAACCCAAAGGAGGTGTGAAAAACTGCTTTGAAAATTGTTCTGACCAACGACGATGGTATCGAGGCACCCGGTCTTGAGGCGTTGTTTCACTGCGTGTTACAGTGGGCTGACATCATCATCGTTGCCCCGCAAAAAGCACAATCCGGCATTGCGCACCGCGTGACCACCCGGGCTCCCATTCGGGTAAATCAGATTGGGCGAAATCAATACGGTATTGATGGTACGCCGGCCGATTGTTCGCGCATCGCGTTAAAAGAAATTGCTTCGGATGCGGACTGGCTGATTTCCGGAATCAACGCGGGCGCCAACCTGGGCTCTGATGTCTACAATTCGGGCACCGTTGCGGCAGCCCGCGAAGCCGCAATTTTAGGATATCCGGCGATTGCAATTTCGCAGTATATTTCCAAAGACCATGAAGTGGACTGGACGGTTACCGGGCATCATGCCGGGGCGGTGTTAAAAATGCTTGTAGGCCGCGAACTGGCACCCGCACATTTTTGGAATGTCAACCTGCCCCACCCGATCCACAAAAATTCCGACCTCACCCATGAATTTTGCGGACTGGATACCAATCCCCACAATTATGTTTATCATCAAAATGGGGACGAACTCATTTATAAGGGAACCATTCACGAACGCCCCCGGGATTCAGGCAAAGATGTCTCCGTGTGTTTTGATGAGCGAAAAATTGCCATCACCCGCCTGGCGGTGGGGACCGGCGGACTTCACTAAAGTGCGCACCCGGCTCATACCAGAGCCCAAAACGGCGGGATCGGCGATCATCTGCAATGGGGGTTCAATCGTTTATGCGCCACCGGCGGGAATAACCGATAACTTCAACGGCTCTGTTAATTAAGAAGAGCAACGGGGGCTCTGCTATAGTTAAAGATATGAGAGGTATATCACCGCATTTTTAGCAAGCTGACAGTTGTACTTCGTTGGAGCTATCACAGCTTTTCGATCTGCAAAAAAACCTTTAATTATATCAGATATCAAAGGTCTGGATGATGCCACAGATAATTCGATAAGAAATTACGATATTATCCCAGCCGAATCTTTTCCAAGCGGGATTAATTTGTGTTGATTAACCGGCCAATCAAAAATTCACCGTCGGTGCACGTCTACCAATGCCTTTAGCAGGGAAAAAACGAATCGAGTCGAATTTGAAGGACCCTGAGAAAAAGATAGTTTCAGGAGGCCGCTCCGGCGCCCCTTGTCCAAGATGCGCAGCAATTGAAGTTTGTTGTAGAATTTTTGATCAAGTCTACGGCGCAATCTTCTGAGCTCCTTTGCCGAACAATGGTCCGAATAGACCTTTCCGTTAGGGGCAATATGGTAGTCTGAGTTTTGAGCTACCAGTTCGTCTAAGCCGGAATGCGGATTATTGCGCAACAAGCAAAGCACAAGCGTGTCCAATCCCAACTCATGAGCAAATGGCACTATCTGCATCATTTCCTCAACGCTCTCTCCAATGTTGCCAAGGATGAAGTAACCGTTTAAGATCATTGGCCTGTCTCGAAGCACAGCTAAGTATTCACGAATCTTGCCGGTATTGAAACCCTTGCGCATGGAGTGCAAGGTTTTATCATGGGCCGATTCGATACCCAGTAGCAACATTGCAAATCCCGCCAGTTCCATCTTGCGAATCACATCCGGACGCCGGGCAATCTCCAGCCGAGCGTTAATGATGTACTTCTTGCGAATACCGCGGTCAAGAATCAGATCACAAATTCGCTCGACGCGATCCATGTCATGCGTGAATACCTCATCGGTAAAGGCAACGAGCGGTGCTTTAATCTGAGCAAGCTCCTCTACGATGGACTCGGGTGAACGACCTGACCAGTTGCGTTTCTCACCCCAGGGATTGAAATTAAAAGAGCAGAAGTTGCAATTAAATGGGCAGCCACGCGAAGCAGAAACCATGTCCAATTCCACCCCGGTGCTGATATTCTTTGTTCCTACTTCATAGGTGTATCGGCGAAGGCTTCGGTTGGGATAAAGCTGATCCTTTATTGCCCCCAATCTGCGGACGGGATTGTGGATAATGTCGTCCCCATTACGGAAGCTAAGCCCGGAAATGTTTTCAAGCGGCACGCCTTGACAAAGGTCTTCCATCACCTCTTCCCCATCTCCGCGAACAACGGCATCAACATTCGGGCAGCTGGCGAGCCATCCTTCGGGATCCTCCGTCGCATGTCGGCCGCCTAAAATGGTAAAAATATCCGGCGGCACGGACATAATTTCCTCACGCACGAACTCGACATGCCGATTCCAATTGACCGAAAAACAGACCATGTCGGTTTCTGGACACAAAAAATCAGAGGTACGCTTGGACTCGTAACGCAGATCAATGATATCCAAGGCCTGGGCATACGGCCCGATGACCTTTCCTATGAATTCAAGACCTAATGGCGGAATAAATCGAAATTTCTTTAGGTCTTTCCGATAGGGATAAACACAAAGCACGTGCTGAAACACCGATCCCTCCTTTGAATATTGAGTGAATATTCCGAATAATTTTATGCGATTGTCCAAGAAACCACTTTGGACGTAGATCTAAAAGAAGTGATTTTTAGAGAACCCCAAAATAATTCCAGTGGAATACGCTGATAAAATGAGCAACAAATAGAAAATTCATAATATGACAGCCTAAAGCGTATGTAAAATGATATTTTTAGATAGCGCATGATATCATGGGCAGGGGAGATATCTTAATAGGAAACGTAAACTTGGAAAAATTAGTAGGTTTTAAAGGCTGTAAATTTTGCCAGAAAACTAAATATCAGTAGGTACAGATACATTGAGAATAACAACAAAATGGAAAAGTTGTGATATGTATCCGATATCAAATGGAAGGGATCTGTGCAGGAAATTCTGCTCAATTAGATTAAAATGGTCAGCCTCGGCAGTGCTCGAATGATTGCAAGTTATATGCACCCGGTCATCAGGGTCGCTAAAATTTCAGATCAAAGCGCCTGCCGGATGCGAAATGCGTCTTGCGATCGTTTTTATAAAGGGTTACCCTGCCGGCTCCATATACCCGCCACTGGCCGGTCGGGTCGTCATTCAGCATGCCGGTTCCTTCATCTATACCGATTAAAACCTTACCGTCCAGGCGTTGCGCCAGCCCGGAAACCCAGCTTTTCCCGAAGGTATCGTGATGCGGCAATATACAGGCGTCGGGTATCAGCCCCAATCCGATGAACATGTCTTTCTTGTAGGGGTCGTAATAATGATCGCAGAGAACCATCGCGCCGGCGCTGCTGCCGGCGATGACCGCCCCGGATCGATGGGCGGTCAGCATGGCCTGCCAACTATCGCTGCCCGCCAGAGATTGCGCCAGGTATCGGGGAAAGCCGCCCAGCATATAGATCAGTCTGGACCGATTGAGGGCTTCGATTACGGCAGGGTCATCTGCGGATTTTCGATCTATGAGCTGCAGGGCGTTGACATTAACGGCACCCAGGCTTTTAAACCAGTCCACGCCGTTTTGCCCGGCACGCTGATGATTGTTGTCCGGCGCTGCCGCCGCCGGTATAATACTTATGCGTGACTTTACTCCGCCAGCCAGCTCGATGGACCGCCGGTCCGCTGCGGCCATTTGGCCGCCAAATTCAGCACCGCCTGCTAATAAAATGCAACCCATTTTGAACTGCCTAAATTGCCTAAAGTTTCAGAAAGATGAATTTTTGCTGTCTGATGCTAAAACGCTGCCCAAGAAAATATGACATGAAAGACGGGTGGATGCAAGCCGCCGGAATGTTCCTTTACAGACCGGAAGATGATGTGATAGGCCAGACTTGTTGTATGGATCGCATAGCGCGGTCTATATTTTTTACAGTTATTTTGTGAGATTTTGCCAATGAATGCCGCTTTAATCGTTGTTGCCAAAAAGCCGGAGCGCGGCTCTACCAAAACCCGCCTTTGCCCGCCTTTTAGCCCCGAAGCGGCAGCTGAATTTTACGACTGCCTGATGCGGGACACGCTGGCGCTGGCCGTGAAGCTGCGAGGAGTTGATTTCACCCTCGCGTATTCGCCATCATCGGCGATTGATTATTTTCATAAATTGGTGCCGAATGGGTTTCGGTTGATCGCGCAGAAAGGTGCAGATCTGGGAGAGCGCCTGGCTCACGCCCTCGCGCATCATTTAGAACGGGGCTATCGCAAGGCGGTTATCATGAACAGTGATGGTCCCACCCTGCCGCTGGCTCATCTCGAAGAGGCCTTTTCAAAACTGGATTATGCCGATGTCACTCTGGGCATGGGTCATGACGGGGGTTACTACCTGATCGGTGTCAAGCAACACTGCCCGCAATTGTTTCAGAACATCGCCTGGAGCACAAAAAGGGTGATCCCCCAGACTTTAGAAGCCTGCCGACGTTTACAACTGAGCGTCCATCGGTTGCCGGAGTGGTACGATGTTGATGTGG
>JASFGZ010000186.1:0-8215 GCA_050123495.1 Desulfobacterales bacterium | reverse complement strand
AGAGGCCCGATGGTAATGTTGGGCACAAAATGACCGTCCATGACGTCGGCATGAATCCAGTCCGCTCCGGCAGCTTCAACTGCTTTGATTTCATCTCCAAGCTTTGAAAAATCGGCTGACAGAATCGATGGTGCTATGCGTTTCATAATTTTTCTCCCGAAAATGCCCGCGTTCAGTTGTCAGTTGTTCGTGGTTCGTTGTTTTCACCTCTGATGTGGTAAATTTTGTCCAAAACAAGACGTTGTGTCTTCTGTCTTCTGTCATCTGACTTCTGCAGCCAATACCCAATACCTAATGCCTATCGCCCGGTACCCGACTTTTAATATGCATCATAGGTCTGGGTCTTAACCAGTTTATCATTCTCATACAAAAATAATGTCGCCTCGGTATCTCTTGGAATCAAAAGCCAGATCTCTTCACCGGCTTTTACGAAGTCATCAAAAAGGTCGTTGGTAAAGCCGGCACTGTTAAGGCTCACGCGAATGCGTCGCTTTAAAAATCCGTTGTCCAGCCGATAACGAAACAGACTGGCCGGGGGTTGTCCATATAGCCGGATGGGTCTTTCCCCTCTGGATTCTCGATTTATCAACAGACTGACAGGGCTGGCGGTAACCACCCGATGCCCGGATGTGGGGGTCTGCTTCACGATGATATTGAGGGGCTTATTTTTTTGATATGCGGATTTTATCTCGCCGATGACCAGTTTTACTTTCTCAATGGATTGGAGCGCATCCTCGAGGTTTAAGCCGACCAGTTCAGGCATTTTAAACGCTTTGGGTTGAACTCCCTTACTAATCAAAAGATCGACACACCCCCCCCGGGAAATCATCGCTCCCTGCGAAGGAACCTGGGCGATGATGTGATCTTTTTCTACTTTTTTGCTGTAAGTGCTTGATAATTCGCCCTGACATATTCCGTTTTCTTCCAGAATAATATTGGCCTGCTGAACCGAAAGGGCGAGCAGATTGGGCATGGAGACGGTCTGCGGACCCTTTGATAAAATAATTTTGACATCGCGGCCTCTCTTGATCTCCGCGCCGGCCCGCGGTTCCTGAAAGACAACATAATTTTTGGGGATGTCGGCCGTATATTCTGACCCTTTTACTTTTGTGTTCAACTCCAGTTCCGTGAGCAACTCGAGGGCGTATACGACATCTTTGCCTTCAAGATTGGGAACAATTACCGTATCTTCGCTTTTGATAATAAGCGTGAGCGTAAAATAAGCGCTGATTCCGGCAACGAAAATACACACCACCCCAACAGCGGCTATTTTGGCAATTTTTACAATCACTTTATTCTTTTCAGGCGAGCTAAAAAAAATCCATCCAAATCTTTCAAATTCGGAAGGGTTTTAAATCCGGTTTTTGTTTCAATCAGAGAACGTATCGTTTCAGGAATTTTTCCCATATTCTTATCTATAACAAATTCAGAATGGTTTTTCAAAAAAGCACGAATGACCGCTTCGTTTTCTTCAGGCTCAATGCTGCAGACTGAATAAACTAAAACACCGTCGGGTTTAACCATTGGCGCCAGGTTTTCGAGAAATTGCGTTTGTATTTTACCGTGACGTTTCAAGCTCTTTTCAGTTGAGTGCCATTTGATATCCGGATTGCGCCTCAGCACGCCCAGACCTGAGCAGGGAGCATCTAACAAAATGCGGTCAAAAACATCGATCTGTTTTTTGTCCACGGATAAATCCAGATCGTGGCAGTGCGTGTGCACAATGGGAATCTGAAGCCGCTGCATTTCAGAATCAAGCTGCTGGAGTTTCTTTTCATCTTTGTCCATGGCCATTATGCTGCCTTTGTTTTGCATGAGCTGGGCAATGTGCGCTGTTTTGCCGCCGAGCCCGGCGCAGGCATCCAGCACCGATTCTCCAGGTTGCGGATTGAGCAGCAAAGAGACGAGCTGGGCCGCTTCGTCCTGAACCTGAAACCAGCCACTTTTAAATGCGGACAGATCGGGAATTGATCGTTTCGGGTTAACCAATTTGATCCCGTCAGGCGCAGTGGTTGTGGATTCAAGGTGCCCCGCCTCGCTTTCAAGGGATAAGATCAGCTGCTCTCGGGTTGTTTTAAGGGTGTTTGTCCGGATGGTAATGGGTGGAACGGAGTTGATCGTGTCGCACAGGATCTTGAGCGTTTCTTTGTCGAAGCGTTTTAGCCAGCGTCGCGCGATCCAATCGGGCAATGATTGGTCCGCCGATAAAAAGGTGATTGGATCCGTTTCAAATGTCGGGAATTGAACGCTGCCGTAATTTGCGGCCGATTTGCGCAGCAGGGCATTGACAAAACCGGCTGCCCTGAAAGCGCCGATCTGTTTGGTCATCTCAACTGAGGTGTTGACGGCTGCCGAATCCGGGATGCGATCCAGATAGATTATCTGAAACAATCCCAGACGCAGGATATTTAAAACTGCGGGCTCAATTTTTTGAATCGGGGTATTTGAAAAATGGAGAATAATGTGATCCAGTCGGTTGCGCCATCTTAAAACACCATAAATCATAGCCGTAAACAGGGCCCGATCCCTTCTGGAAAGGTATCGGCCATCCTGGGGGATATCGCCCAGAATACCGTCCAACGTTTTTTTGCCCCCGGTTAACGTGTTTAATACATCCAATGCGGTTTTACGTGGGTCGAGGGGCATAATAATAAGTTATCTCAAAATTAGCAGTTCATCTTCGAAGCCAGAGAAAAAAAGTTCCAAGGGTGCTTTAAAGTTAAAAGTGCCTAAAGTGTCTAAATTGAGCTAAAATGCCTAAAGTTATTGCTTCGCTGCGCTCTATCTTTTTTAATAAAATGGACAGGATTCCTCAACTCAAGGCACTTTAGATCACTTCCAACTTTAGTCACTTGTTGTTATCAGCACTTTTTATAGGTTTAAAACTTTCCCATCGAGTGTTAAATGCATTATTGAGATAGCTTCACTTTAGAACGGTTCCTGGTGGCAACTTGTATCCCCGGAGAAAATCCGCAACACCCAGTCGCTTTCCGGAAGGGCCCTGAATCTCTAAAATGGACAATACACCCTTGCCCGTGACCACGCGCAATTCATCCGGAAAGGCCTTTAGAATCGTCCCGGCGGCTTCTGATGCGCTTTTTGAAATCGGTGCAGTTTTAAATATCTTCAGTCGCGTTTCATTATGAAAGGTAAAGGCCCCCGGCCAGGGCGTTACACCCCGGATAAAGGGCTCCAGTTCTTTAGCGGGTCTTTGCCAGTTGATATGGCCGTCCTCTTTTTTCAACAGAGGCGCATATGTGGCTTTGCTGTGATCCTGCGGGATGGGTTTTAATTTTTGGGCGGCATAATCCTTTAATGTTCTGATCAGAAGTTCGGCCCCGGTATTTGCCAATCGGTCATGCAGCGTGGCGGCGGTGTCTTCGGGTGAAATCGGCTCCTTTTTGGACAGCAGCACATTTCCAGTGTCCATACCTTTGTCCATAAACATGGTGGTAACACCGGTTTGCGAGTCTCCATTAATGATTGCCCACTGGATGGGGGCCGGTCCACGGTATTTGGGCAGCAATGAAGCGTGGATGTTGATGGCTCCCAACTTGGGTAATTGAAGAATGCTTTCCGGAAGAATGTGACCGAAGGCGATGACGACCAAAAAATCGGGCTGAATGCTATTGATCTGGTCCGTAAAATTTTTATTTTTAAGAGTCGATGGCTGCAGGACTTTCAGCTTTAACTCCAGCGCTTTTACCTTAACCGGCGGCGGAACCAGTTTGCAACCGCGTCCTTTGGGCCGGTCAGGCTGGGTGACCACCAGCGCAACGTCATAACCTTCTCGGGAAAGCAAATGGAGCGATGGCACCGCAAAATCGGGCGTGCCCATAAAAATAATGGTAAACTTGTCTTTCACTTGGACCGCAATTTCTTTTTCATCCGGCGCGTATAAAGTTGCCTTTTTAGAGCGCTGATGTGATCAATAAACAACTTGCCGTTTAAATGATCAATTTCATGCTGCAGGACAATCGCCAGCATACCTTCAGCTTCCAATTTCACAGGGCGACCCTCACGGTCAACGCCTTCGACGATAATTGATGCATAACGCTGCACATCCGCCCTGAATTCCGGGACGCTCAGGCAGCCTTCATCTTCAGAAAGCATTTCACCTTCCTGATCAACGATGCGGGGATTGATCAGTACCTGCAACGAACGGCCTTGCTCCGATGGGGAAATATCATAAATGAGTACGCTTTTACCCCAACCGACCTGGATTGCTGCCAGCCCGACGCCGGGCGCGTCATACATGGTGGCGGCCATTTGATCGATCATTTTTTGGACATCACCGTCGATATTCTCCAACTCTTTTGTGGGTTGGCGTAATATATTATCCGGATACGTCAGGATTTTAAGTTTTGACATGATTTAAAAGTTTAACCTATTTTTAAATTTGAAGCGCTCATTTTGGGTCTGATTGGATTATCGCATATGCGCGAAATACTTTTCAACCCGTTTGTAGTTTGATGGATTTTTTCTCATACCAAACCTGCCAGATGTTCACACTGGTGATAATGGCAGAAACAAAACCCACAATAATCACCGGAAATACTTGAACGGCATGATTGGCCAGCGTAAAACCGGCGGCGGCATTTGCCGGGACCCCAAACAAAGACATCGCAAAAACACCACCGGCCTCCCACAATCCCCAGTATCCGGGAACCGAGGGCAGGGCAATGAATAGGCAGATAATGACCATGACGGCATACATTTCAGTAAATGACAAATTAATTCCGGGGCAGCCGAGGCTAAACACATAGTAGGATAAAGCAGCAATCACCCAGACGACCAAAGAATAGAGCCCGCATATGAATATTCTTTTGGGGTGTTTTATCAGTGCAAACCCTAAAGCGATATTGTCAACAAATCGAATCAACGGTTCGCACACTTTTGCATCGATTTTTGCTTTGGTCGATTCATCGGCAAATATGAACAGGGAGGGGATGGCCAGAATGACCCGATGGATTCCCCGGCGAACTTTGGCGATACTGACCATAATTATCGCAGCGATTAGCAGCACACCCAAAATAATAATTTTGTCAAAAAGAGCTTCCAGCGTTAATCGATTCAGACGAAAATTTCCAAACGTGATTTCCGCCTGAGAATTTATCTCGATGGCGGCAAAGGTAATCACCGCAAAGATGATTAAAGCGGCAACGTCAAATATTCTCTCAGCAGCCACAGTGGCGATGCCGGTTGCGAACGGTATCTTTTGCTTTTTCTGCAGAATCATAGGGCGCGCCAGTTCGCCGACGCGTCCCGGCAAGATGCAGTTGATCATAAAGCCGATCATCAACGGATGAAATGCCTGCCAGATACCAATTTGGTGACTTGATAATATGATGAACCGCCAGCGAACCGCCCGGATAAAAAAGCTGACCAATGCCAGCAGTGCCGCCGGCAACAGCCATAGATAGTTGATGGACCTGAGATAATTCAAGAGATCATTAAAGGGGACATTGCGGAAGGCAAAATAAAGTGCCGTCACCGATAAAATGAGGCCAGCCACCAGAGAAATAATAAAATGATTTTTCATATGAGAGACGAGCGCTAAATGATAACCTTAAGAACCGTTTCGAATTGGCAGTCTATATGTCGTATGCAGCAAGAATTTTATGGGCTGCTTTAATGTCTTGATTGATTTGAGCAGCTAACTCGGAAATGTTTGCGAACTTCTTTTCATCCCTGATTCGCCGAATAAAATTGACGCGAATCTTTTCTCCATAGATATCGGTGCCAAAGTCCAAAAGGTGTACTTCGACGGTAAATTCATTATCATCAAAGGTAGGGCTGTATCCGATATTGGCGACACCTTTGTAAATTCGATTATGGTAGTCAACTGTTACGGCGTAAATTCCGGTTTTAGGGCACAGTTCATCTTGCAGTTTGATATTGGCTGTAGGAATACCAAGGAGTTTTCCCCCGCGGTCGCGGCCTTTCACGACCGTCCCTCTAATTTGATAATGCCGACCCAGCATTTTGTGCGCCGGCTCTAGTTCACCCGCCATAACCAGTTCTCTGATTTTGGTGCTGCTGATGCGACCTGAAAATTTTTGTCCGGCCTTTATCCAATCGGCTACGATGACCTCATAACCCATCTGAGAAGCATATGCCTTTAAGACCGTCAGATTTCCTTCACGATTTTTACCAAACGTATAATCTTCTCCGACAATGATGGCTTGCATGCCGATCTTGGCGACCAACAGATCTTTAATAAACGCCTCGGCCGACAGGGATGCAAATTCCCGGGTAAAAGGAATACAGATGAGCACGTCGATACCGGATCGCTCGATAAGTTCTGCTTTCTGTTCATACAGGGTTATTAGGGGAGGGTGGTTGTTTTGCTTTAACACACGCATGGGGTGAGGTTCAAAGGTCATCGCAATGGATGTACCGTCGATGTCCTCGGCCGTTTCAATGACTTCATGAAACAAGGCCTGGTGGCCGATATGAACCCCATCGAAATTGCCGATGGTGATGACCGCCGCTTTAAATGGTTGGGTTATCTTTTCTAATTGATTAAAGATTTTCATAATTAGCTGGTGCTTCGATTCACTATGACCTTGACATGCATAATAAAAAAAGATATTTAAAGCAACCCTCGAGAGCCCGTTTGGGTAAACAATGGTTGGGGTGCGTGCCGAAGTGGCGGAACTGGTAGACGCGCTAGGTTCAGGGTCTAGTGGGGGTTTCCCCGTGCGAGTTCGAGTCTCGCCTTCGGCACCACAGATAATAAACACAAAAAGCGCAGTTTCAATATTGCGCTTTTTTATTGCGCAGGCACCACCCGCCGCAACTCACCAAAGCGAAGGGCTGTATTTTTTTAGAGCGCTTCGTATAATGCTTCGATGTCCCTTAAAATGGGGACCCATCAATGGTTGCGAATCGACGATATACATAAAAACCGACATCAGTGGCGGGCCGATAGGACCGTAACCTAACCGGATGCTTTCCACCCCGCCAAAACAGTCTGTTTTTATGATGTTCATATTTCAGTGTTCAGGTGTCAATCACCTGGTTCAAAGGTTCACGGTTCAAAGATTCAGAGGTTAGATAACAGCAGAAAAGGGAGGAAGATCAGAACACTGAAACTTATAAACCCTGAACCTCTGAACCCTTGAACCCCAGAACTGACACCTAAAATAAAACCGTTTTTGTAAATTGCTTGCAGGACGCCACACTAGTCTTACCGTCGGACGGCAACCTTGTTGATCAGTACAGGCTCTGCAGGTTGATCCCCGGCATCGGTTTTTACAGAGCCGATTTTGTTTATGATATCCATGCCCTTTATGACCCTGCCGAAAACGGAATGTCTATCATCGAGATGGGGGGTTGGACCCAGGGTAACAAAAAATTGGCTGCCGTTGGTATTGGGCCCGGCATTGGCCATCGAAAGAATACCGGCATCATCATGCCTCAGAGACGGATCGAATTCGTCCTTGAATTGATACCCCGGTCCGCCTGTTCCGGTTCCCTGGGGACAGCCGCCCTGAATAACAAAGCCTTCGATGACGCGATGAAAAATCAGGCCGTCATAAAAATTTCCTTCGCGCTGCGTTTCCTGTCTGCCTTCAGCGAGATTGATAAAATTCCATACTGTCTCAGGGCATTCTTTGGCATAAAGTTCGGCTTCAAAACTGCCCAGACTGGTTTCAAAAACCGCGATGGGACGATCGACAGCTTCTTTGTAGTCAATTTTTTCGCTCATAAATTCCACCTTTGCTTTGATGTTGGCATAAAAATGTTCTTGTCATAGAATGATTCCCCATACGTTGGTGTCAATCCGTTTGTGTGCCTTAACCTCCACCAGTTTATTTTTTTGATCATCGTCGGCATCAATCAGAATCGGGATATAATTCGAAGAAAGACCTTTCAATAAGCCTGTGGGCCTGTGCCTGCTTGTTTCAATCAGGACTTTAAGCTTTTGGCCGATAAATTGATTATAGAAATCAATTCTTTTTGCGTTTCCAAGCGCGCGCATGCGTTCACATCGATGTTTAACCACATGCGGCGGAACTTTATCGGGATATCCGGCCGCCGGGGTCCCCGGCCGGGGTGAAAAAGGAAAAACATGCAGATACGCAACCGGCAACGCTTCTATAAGCGCATAGGTGTTTTCAAAAGCCGCATCAGATTCGCCGGGAAAACCGATCAGGGTGTCGACACCAATGGCTGCGTCCGGCAAGCGGTCGTGGATTTTTGTGATCCG
>JASFGZ010000185.1:0-8292 GCA_050123495.1 Desulfobacterales bacterium | reverse complement strand
TGGCCTCATCTTTGAGGCGTTTCATAGGAGCGGAATTGGGAGATACGATAGCAACGACACGATCCGCAACCACCGAACTCCCAAATCCAATATTTAACAACGTCTGATCCATTAGTCCTCCAACTTTGATACATCGCGCCAAAAACAAAGCGCGTCGGATTTTCTGGATGGATAGCTTGCTGGGTCCTGGTTTATCGTTTGTGCTATGCGCTAAACCCTCAACTCGGGGTCATTCCACATTCTGGATCTGCTCTCTGATCTTTTCGAGCTCTGATTTTACATCGATGATCAAATAAGCCACCTCCGCATTGCCGATTTTGGAACCCATGGTGTTGAATTCCCGATTCATTTCTTGCAGTAAAAAATTAAGCTTTCTCCCAGCGGGCTCAATTGCATTCATAATCTCGTTAAATTGATCCAGGTGGCTTTCGGCCCGAACAATTTCTTCGGAAATATCACTACGATCAGCTAAGAAGGCGGCTTCCTGGGCAACCCGGGCAGGATCAAGTTCAACGATATCCTGTGTTAGTAACGAAACCCTTTCTTTTAACCGTTCCTGGTATAGAGGCAAAAGACCATTTGATTTTTTGCGTATCTTCTTCAGGCAGCCCTTGATGAATTTGAGTCGGTGTTCAAAATCCTTGGCAATAAAATCCCCTTCTTTTTGTCGCATGGCGTCAAGATCATCAAGCGCTAGATGCACACAATTTTCTAGTGCCGGCCAAACAATATCCTCTTTTTCCAGCTTCTCGCCGGTTTTGATGATGCCACCGGCGCCGATCAACATTTCGAGAGTTATATCATTTTTAAAGTCGAATTGGCTTTTCAATTCTTTGAAGGCCGCTACGAGAGCCTTGGCCTTGGAAAAGTCGACCTCCAGCGCCAATGCTTCATCAGAACTATCGTCAACCTGCACCCGGATTTCAAGCCGTCCCCTGGCCACGCGATCGGCGATAAGCCCCTTTATCTTATCCTCCAGGATCTGGTAGGCAGGGGGAATCCGCAAAAAAACATCCAAATGGCGACTGTTGTAAGCTCGTATCTCGATTTTCACCGTCAGTTCATCAACGGTATTTTCAGCGGTTGCAAAAGCCGTCATGCTTTTGATCATAATCTTATATCATCTCCAGAGAACAATATTGTTAATTCATTCTAACTCGAACAAGCCGGAACCAAAAGAGATAAATTAATCATCCTTTCGATTTGAGATCAAAAATGTATTTACGCCGCACCTGATCAAGAAAATTGAGCATCGTGCGATCGGCATAATCGGGATAAGTCCACGGCAATTTTTGAAAGCTACCCTTTTGATAAATCAAAGTCAAATCCGCATAAATCCCAAGGCCGATATATATCCGATGACTGAAATTTTTTCCGGATGCCAGGACAAATCGTTCATGCAGCATGTAACCGGGATCGATATTCGCCTCGCGCTTCCCACCGGAAGAATAGGCTTGCTCAATCTGGTTGGTAGCAATCTTAATTGCAGCGAGTTCACCCTGTTCGATAAGCCGCTTGAATGCCGACACGCGTCTAACCAGAGGAGACCCCATTTCCGTTTCATAATAGGACGTATAATCAAAATCCATCCATGAACTTACCAGGTCAACCGGACCGAATTGAGATGAAAGTTCTAATGCCAGGTTATTGATTATTTTTTTATTCGAGGCAAAAACCCCGATTACCAGCTTTGCCGGCTTGGCAGCTTGCGGCGCACTCATATTGGTTATTAGTTATTGAATATTGGTTATTCGTTGCAATTATCACGACCGGACAAATAATCGAAATACTAATTACGAATAACAAATAACGATTAACTGTTCGTATTCTGCAAGTCCGACCTTATGAACAAGGAGAAATATTCGCTTGATTGCCCATGCTCTGTTCATTACCCATCGATGGGTTTGGCTTCGTCGATGAGCATAATGGGAATGTCATCTTTAATTTCATATAATAACTTGCAGTTCTCACAGATCAGCCCATTCTGAGTTTCATTTAGGTAAATACTGCCCTTACATTTCGGGCAAGCCAGAATTTCCAGCAATTCTTGACTGATCACCATATTGTTCCCCTTTTATTCTGCATTGATCAGGTTTAAAACAGCATAGCATGAAAAAATTAGATTTGAAATCCACGCGGATATTACCGGCGGTAGCATACCGCCATATCCCAATGATAAGCAAAAACTATTGAAAATCCAATAAACAAACACCAAAACAGCTCCAAACGCGATGCTGACGGATGGGCCTTCTCGGCTTTTGCGTTTGACGGCAATTCCGATACCCATGATGCACACAATTATTGATAAAACAGGATAAGCAAATCGAGCATGGAAGTCCACTCGAAAGGTGGTTGCATCGTATCCTTCCGATTCGACTTCCCGAGTATACGTATAAAGCTCTACGATATTCATCTCCGCAGATTTTTTAAACGCGCGCATCAAATCTTCTGGCAAAAAATCAACGTCCTCAACCTTCTGCGTATGAAATTGCACATTGTAAATTTCAGTTTCCCTGTCCAGCACCTGCTCCATACTATCATAAAAAACCCATTTGTCTTTGACATAAAAACCCCTGTTGGCATCAACTCTTCTTGCGAGTTTAAACTCGTTATCAAAGAAATTCAGGATAACGCCTGAAATAGAACGGTTCTGGGGGTTAAAATACTGAATAAAATATATAGCGCGATGCCCCTTGATCCATATATTCTTTTGCTTGGAAGTCATCGTGGGCTTATTTTTAACTTCCATCAGCCAAATTTTGTTGGCTTTGCTGATTGTAATGGGGACAATAATTTCAGATAGGCAAAAAAGCAAAATACTCACACAAACGGCAACTGTAAGAACAGGCCGCAGCAGATAGTAGATGCTGATACCGCCGCTTTTCAATGCAATGATCTCATTGTTTTTGTTCATTAATCCAAAGGCGATCAAAATGGCTAGCAGTATGCCAACCGGGGTAATTTGCGTGATGATCTGGGGAAGCTTTAATTGAAGATATCGGATTAGCCGTGAAATAGGTAAACCGGCTTCGATAAAGTTATCGGCTTTATTGAAAAATTCGACGATGACATAGAGCCCTGCCACAACTGCCAAAACAACCACCAGGCTTTTGATGATTTCTCTTGCTAAATACTTATCTACTATGGTCATGCAGACTCCCGGGATAAGACATTATCGCATCCATTTGAACAATAACTTCTGCAGCCGGTCATAAAAAACATCGACTTTTAATGTTCGTTCATTTGCCGTGCGAATCAGAAAATACAAACCCAACCCGCCCATGACAAAATTGGGAAGCCACATACCGATCGCAGGTGGATACGCACCCGTTTCACCATATATCTTGCCGATAGACATTAACAGGTAATAAAACAAATAAAAGGCAAGCCCCAAAAACAAGCCAAACGATCGTTTTGCCGATTTGGATTGTACCCCCAGCGGTACGGCCAGAAGCCCAAGCGCAAAACAGCCAAATGGAATTGCAAATCTGCGATGCAGCTCGAGCCGGGCTCTAAAATAGCGGTCATCTTCAGCATTAGAACTCTTTACGAATCGGTTCAAATAGCCCGTGTTCATCTCTTTAGGCCGTTTGGGTTTGCTGTATTTTTGGGAAGGGGATCTGTCCACTGGAAGGCTGATATCATAGCGTTCAAATTGGATCGAACTCGCGGTTTTCTCTTTCAAGTCGGTCTGGTGAATGCTGCCATTGAAAAGCCTTAAATGAGAAATGGCATTCTCAGGTTCATCAAAAATTTCACCCCGGGGTGCAACCACTGTATTGATCCGGTCGGGTTGCCGATTATCCTCAATAAAAACGTCAAAGAGCATTCTGCTTTTTGGATCGATTTTATTCACATAGATCACAACATTGCCAAAACTAGCATTAAAGACTCTTTCTTTCAGTCCGATCGTGATGTTCGATGACACAATTTGTCGGGTCAATTCCTTCAAAGCGAATCGGCTCCTTGGCTGGCCATAAACGGACATAACCAGTGTCACTACAAAGCCAATGAAACAAAAAGCGAGTACCGGTGCGAGCAAAGCGTAGATACTGATACCGCCGGTTTTTAGCGCCAGAATTTCATTTTCATTGGATAAGCGCAGAAATGTCAATAAAACTGTAATCATAACCGATAGCGGTATCACAAAAATTAAAAGAAATGGGATTTGATAGAGGATCATCAATAAAATGGTCGCCATATTGATATTGTAATTGACGATCCAGTTGGTAATTTGGATTAATTCCGCCATTAAGAAAATAAAGGTAAAAAACAATACATTGACCGTAAACGGTGCGAAAAATTCTTTAAGGATATACCGGTTTATGATCGAAACGATTTTCATCTTCATAGGCTTAACCGATGCCGGTTGGTGGGGATGCTAAACTTGGACGCATCACAGAAAACAGAAGCGCCGGCGAAGATATGACACCTTAGTTTGAACTGGAACGGAATTGATTTGATCATCCAAGTGTGGCCATGAGTTCAGCCTCGGCAACGACATTGCTTTCAACAAGGGCTTGACCGGATGCTTTTACAACCTTTGACCGGAATTTTAAAATCTGCACTTCAAATATAAGCTGATCACCGGGCACAACGGGTTTTCTGAATTTAACTTTATCCAAGCCCATAAAAAAGACCGGAGCGCCGCGCTTTTCGGCGGGCATTGATTCAAGCGCAAGTACACCGGCAGTTTGTGCCATGGCTTCAACTATCAGGACTCCCGGCATAATGGGGAAAGTCGGAAAATGACCCTGGAAAAAGGGTTCATTGATCGTGACATTTTTGAGGGCGGTGATCTTTTCACCGGGAATCAGATCCAGGATTCTGTCAATCAGGATGAAGGGGTAGCGATGCGGCAAAAAATCCATAATGGCCTGAATGTCATATGTTTTTCCCATTTTTCCTCCTGAATTATGGAAACGATAGATTATCGGATTACGCCGCAGGAGTTAATTACCAGATTTCTTTGCAAAACTGTCATTCATCTGCTTGATGAGCTCATCGGTAATGTCAATTGAATTGGGCGCATACATCACGCTTTCACTCCTAACGATCAGCAGATAGCCTTCATTTTTTCCGATCTCCTCAACAAGCGCATAGACGTCTTCGACGATTTTTTTCATCAGTCTTTTTTGGAGATCTTGCGATTCTGAATTATATCTCTTTTCAAGCGATTTGAAATCGTTTATTCTGATTCGATATTCCCTTTCCTTTTCTTCCCGTTTCTCTTTACTCATCACCATCGATTCGCGCTCAAACTGCTTGCCGAGCGCATCTATTTCTGCGCCTTTTTCCTTCAAATCCTGCAACATTTTATCTCTCTGCTTTTTTATTTCAGCCTGTGCAGATTTCCCGGGGTCTGAGGTGCTCAGAACTCGCTGCATATTTAAAATACCAATTTTGGCGACATCGGCTGCATCCGCCAAACCGAGCCAGAAAAAGCTGAAAAAGGAAACTAAAAATATTAAACCGTATTTGCGTATTCGCATTCTTTGCCCCCTGTATATATTTGAATAGTTTGTGAATACCTGAATAAAATCCAGCTTGTCAAAAAGATGATGCCATTGAAAACTCAAAATTGCCGGGTCCGTGATCCGTATCCTTTTGATCAAGAATATATCCGTATTCGATGTCGAGGGGTCCCATCGGAGAAAGCCAGCGAATGCCACCCCCCGCACTTGTGCGCAGATCACTCGGGTTAAATTCGATATCGTCTCTCTCTTTATAAATCCTGCCGGCATCAAAAAATACAAGGCCATGTACGCCTATGTCTTTCAATAGCGGAAAGACCACTTCAAAGTTAAACTGAACGAATGCATCCCCCCCCACACTGGCACCTTCATCATCTTTGGGGGCTAAGTCATCGCGTTCAAATCCCCTTAAAGATCTGATGCCTCCCATATAAAATTTCTCATAATCGGGTAATATTTTTTTCTTGATGTCAGCAACATAGCCCGCTTTTGCATGGGCAACACCGACAAAATCCCAGACCAACGGAACGTACCACCCGGTTTCGGCGATGTATTTCGTAAACCCGATGTCGCCTCCAAGGCCGGCAAATTCAAAGGACAAGCTGTTGAGAGCGCCCCTGGTGGCGAGAAAGCGTCTGTTCCTCGAATCGTATTTCAGATTTGAAGTTATGCTGCTTTTAATATTTTCACCTTTCAGCTCTTTGATCGAATCCGAGGCGGAATCATCGATATTTCCGATGTCCGATAGATCATACGTATAAGATACAGAAAATCGGGTATAATCAAAAACCGGATAACCGAAGCCGATATTACCCCCCACGCTGTCCTTTTCATAATCATTATAATCGTATATCCAGTTATATAAACTAATGGTTCCGCTCAATGGAATATCATAAATATAGGGTTCGGTAAAACTTAACTGGATCTTTTGGGTTTGGCCGCCTATGACGCCCTGCAGCGCAAGTGTTTGCCCCCGTCCGAACAGGTTGCGTTCAGAAATTTGAGCCGTCCCGAAAAAAGACTCGGCATTTCCATAGCCCCCACCGAAACTAAAAGCGCCGGTTGATTTCTCGGTAACATCAATTTTTAAAACCATCTTGTCGGCGGCACTTCCCTTGGCGGTGCTCACATTAACATCCTCAAAATAATCCAAACGATTAAGGTTGGTTACACTACGTTTCAATCGGGCTGCGCTGGTAAGCTCCTGTTCATATACACGCAACTGCCTGCGAATGACTCTATCGCGTGTCTTGGTATTGCCGGAAATGATAATTTCTTCATAATAGACTGGCTTGCCCTTTTCGATATTAAAGGTAATATCGACTTTCAGCTCTTCAGGAATCCGTTTTATCATTGGCGCTACATCCGCAAAGGCATATCCTTCATCCGCATATAGATCCGTAAGGGCCAAAATATCAGTCCTTAAAACTTCACGATTATAAAACTCCTCCTGGGTAATTTTGATGTCTTTAAGTAATTCTTTTTCTGTTAAAATCAAGTCGCCGGCAAAAGTAACCTTGCCAACCTTGAATGGCTCTCCCTCGTCTATTTTTATGGTAATGATAATATCATTTTCCTTGAATTCGACCTGCGGCTCGCCCACCTGAGCTTGAATGTAACCCGAATTGTGATAAAAGGCTTTGAGCCGGGCAACATCCTGTTCTAGATTATCTTCATCTAGATCTCCAGCCTCGGTAATCCACGATAGTATACTTGTTTCGGAAGTGATCATTTGCCTTTTCAGTTTTTTATCTGAAAATGCTTTGTTACCTTCAAATTCAATTTTTTCTATTTGAAACTTGGCACCCTCATCAATAATAAATTCCAGATCAGCCTGATTATCTTTGCTTTCAAAAATTTTATAATCAACGCGGACATTATGGTAGTTTTTTTCTTTGTACAGGTCCTCTATTCTGCTCATATCATTTTGAATCACATTGACATTCAGGATTGAACCCCGTTTTGCGGTAACGACTTCCTTGATCTCCTCGTTATCAAATACCCACACATTGCCGCTGATACGGACGCTGCGTAAGGTCGGCTTTTCCTTCACCTTGAACGTAACTTTATTTCCATCGGGGAGTGCTTCTGTTTCAACCCGAATATCATCAAAATACCCCATGGCATAAATTGCTTTAAGATCTTCCGAAAGACTCTTTAAATTATATATGTCCCCAGGCTGGGTTTTTACTACCCTTTTTATGGCATCAATCTCAATGCGCTGGTTGCCCGTCACCTCAACCGCAAGGACTTGCTTGCGTTTAAATATTTTAAAATTCACGCTTTGCGCAAGTTTTTCCAACGCCGAAGGTAGGTTTTCGATACCACGACCTTCGGATGTAAAAAGACTGGGCGCTTTTCCGTCCAGGGATTCAAATAATTTCAAATCCAAACTGAACTGCTGACCGATCCAGGTTAAAGTGCCCCATATAATATACTCTGCTCCGGTCTGCTGGCTGAGCTTTTTTATTTCTCCAAGATTTGAAACCCGTTGCCGCCATTCGGGTTCTGATACCGCATCCAACAGCAATACTCTAGCTCCGGCCTGCTCAAGCGATGTTTTAAGGGCGGCGGGTAGGTCGGATTGTAAATATGATAATTCCTTTTGGGCAAAGATTTCAAAAGGCAATATAACGACATTAACCTGTTGCTGACCGTTCGCAGGTATCGGGGATAATCCCAATACCGCCGTAAGAATCAACCAGAATGTTTTCATGGTATACGTCTGCAATGAATGTCTTACCACTGGATTGCACGATCAGTCAGAGTATTATTCGTCAATCTTTTCTTTTCACACGCACGGTCTCGCGAATTTAAT
>JASFGZ010000184.1:0-8297 GCA_050123495.1 Desulfobacterales bacterium | reverse complement strand
GTTGCCGCCTGATTCTTAAACTGCTGAATCTGGAGGTTGATGCGCTCCAGCGCATATTGGGTATCAAGCACGTTAAGCGCATCCGGATTTTGTCTGGAATTGTTAAGATCCTTTATCAATCCGGAACGCTTTTCGGAAAGAAGTATTATTGAATTGGCGGCGCGATTGAATTGAGTCGCCGCCTGTTTCATTTCCGTGGAATTGATGGCCGATATATCTGCAACCGACGTGTGCTCAAACCCGAGAGCCCAGGAAAGCACGGTCGTAATCACAACCGCCACAATCACATTGGGAATCCGCGGTGCAAGCCGTTTTAATCCATACATGATGACGAAAGCCAGCGCGGCCATAAACAGTGTGGGCCAGTGGGTGTAATTCCATACGGCCTTCAGGATCCTGAAGATCGTTTCGTAATGGTGCGGGGCCTTGTCCACATAAACACCAAATAAATTTGGGAGCTGTGACGAAGCGATGATAAGCGCGGCCGCGTTGGTAAAACCGTTAACCACCGGATGTGAGATGAAATTGACGACAAGGCCGAGTTTAAGCACGCCGAGAGTGAACTGAAAAATGCCAACCAGCAGCGCCAGCAAAATGGCGTAGGCGATGTATTGTTGACTGCCGGCGGTGGCCAACGGCTCGAGGGTTGCTGCCGTTAAAAGCGAAACCACCGCCACGGGACCGGTGGCCAGCTGGCGGCTGGAACCGAACAGGGAGGCCACCAGGGGTGGAAGAAACGAAGCATAAAGCCCGTAGTAAGGTGGCAGCCCGGCAAGCTCGGCGTATGCCAGAGACTGGGGAATCAGCACCAGGGCAACCGTCAAGCCCGCAAGAATGTCGGCTTTCAAGCTGTCCATTTTATAGGCCGCAGGCCAGCTGAAAATTGTCAACAATCGGTTCATCGCAAACCCATTTGTTCGTGAAACCAGCCCTCTTTGGGTATTCTGAGATAAGGGTGCCTTTCACCATATTGGCGACCGGTTTCTGACCGTCTTTCCTCTGTATCTTTATTAAATTCTTTAACAATCGTTACGATTTTAAAAATCCCGGGTCAAGAAAAATTCTTATAAATCAAATAATTTACCAGAATCTCAGGAAGTTAATGCGGATCGGCCTGTTGCTTAGCCGAATATAATCCTTTGAAACTTTAAAATGATTGGGGCCGATTGAAAATAAGGCCCAACTATTGCATCAATCCGATGCCAAGGGTCGTTGGGGACCGCAAGAGTTTGACACCATTAAAAAAATATTTATATTCACACCATAATTATGTCATCTGAATTTACGACCATTCAATGATCTCAATCGAGGGAGAAAGAAATCTTGTTGAAAAAAGCAAGTGAAGCCACCTTACCGGAAAAGCCCAGACTTTTGAAAAAACTGAAAAAGGGAAAATTTAATATTCCCGATTTTATCTATGTGTCAGCATCTGATTTTAAAAACGAAGAATTTGACGATTTAAAAGCTTTTCTGGATAGCCACGGCGAAAGTTTTAAAGTGATCACCCGCAGCGCGCATCCCCAGGAAGAATTCTTTAAAGGGGGCACGTTTGATTCATTGGAGACCTATGCCGATCTGGGGGGAATTCAATATGCGCAAACCAAAATCATAAATCTGGCCAAAACCGCTAAGCAGCTGACAATTAAACGACAACAAAAATTCAATGGTAGCCCTGACATCAATCCGGAGAACATGGGCGTTATTGTGATGCCGTTTATCAGCGGCACCAGCGTCATGGCGAAAATGATCGGAAATCATTGGGAATTTGGATACTGTCGTGACCGCAATCATAAAGTCCAACGCGAACCCTATATTACCAGAACGCCTCATGATATCAGGCTGCTTCAGTTATCAAAAGATATTCAGAACTATTTGGGTTATAGGTGTGAAATTGAATATGTTGTATCCAGTGAGGGTGAAATCTATATCGTTCAGGCCAAAGACATTTCTCACATCGAAACCCTCGAACAGCAACAAAGTGAAAGATCGATTAAGCTGGATGGCGTCCGCCGAATCAGAAGAAACCATAATTATCGTGAGCGGCCGGTTTATGTAATGGACAACAAGGAATATTACCTGGAAATTATTGGTAAATGTGAAGACCTGGTTTGGGGCAACAAACATAACAAGCCGGCTATTGGGGATATTCTTGAAATTATTACCAAATATCAAACCAGATTGGAAGACTTTGCTTTGAAACACCACCGGTTTGGCATTCTCGGGTTATCGATTCAAGAACCGGAGGAACTCTACCAGATCGCCAATCACTATCTGGATGATTTTCCCGACCTGCAGTCAAAGCTTTCCAAAGCGCTGCATGAAAACCTATACAAAATCGACTATTTTTTATCAGAAGCCGATACCCTTCTTGCCAAGGACAAGTTCAGGGTCAATCTGTGCGGTCACGAAGCCTACGGAATCGATACGGTTCGCAATCCCATGTGGTCCGTATACTGGCATATGGATAAACACGACAAAATGGTCAAAGAATTCAAAAGATTGGGATTTAAAACCGGAGATACGGTCGGAATTGAAATTGATTCGGATGAAAGACCCATCGTTTATCGTTTATAGCGCTGTAAAATCATCCTAAATAATGGTGATGGGCACCGATCTAATTCCTCACCAAATTCACCGGTTCAGTTTCAGGCCGCTAGGAATGGACCAAGTAACGAATATCCTTTCTGATTTTTGACCTGTAATAGCTTACCATTGAACTGTTGGACATGATCATATCCAGTTGCCTGGAATTAATGGTCAAGTAACCGAGTATTTTCAATTTCTGTCTCAGAAAATCCTTCTCATACCCCTCAAGGCGGGCAAAAAGGTTGTCTTCTTTTATATCTACAGCGAAACCCTGTTCCTCGAGTATTTCCTTTAAGAAAGTCAGCCTCTTGAGCCGCCTTTCATAGTCAGCGCCACCCCCTTTGAACTGGAAACTGACGTAATTTTCATCCGCGTGGTCACCCATCACGGTTTCTACGATTGAAAAATGGAAACCAAGCCTGGATGTCATGTTACAAAAATTCTTGGAGATCAAAAAATAATTTTGGTTCGCATGGAACGAACGCCGACCAGAACTTCGGGCCTTATTTGTGGTCGCCTGAAACATGACCGACATGAATCCCTTCGTGTCAATGGGCGGGGGCCCTTCCCAAGGGATGGCAACAATCCCCTCCCAGAGTGCCAGCATGGGGTTTGATACGATATTGTCTAGCTTAACGTACTTTCCGTCTACCGCCTCTCCAAATCCGTCGTCGAGGTTCAAAACCCGCCACTTCATGGGCACGTTATAGAAAAGCTGCTTGCTGGCCCGCTCGGAAAAACCGTGCTCTTTGCCAAAATTGAATATCGCCTGTACCGATTTTTCATGGATAAAACGGATGATGTCGTGCAACGTTCGGCAATTCTTTGGGGCGAATTCGTGGAAATCAGGATCTAATAGATTTAAGGGTACAATTTGCCGGCTCGCTTCCTTGAGTGTATTGTACACTGGGCTTCCCTCAATGAAATTTTTTTTCCTCGCCGAGTCCGACAGCTGAGGTATCACTCGGCCCTCGTAAATGGTAGAAGCGGCTGTGTCAACAGTTATCTGATCACCCGTGCGCAATGTTTGCATTACCCCGGATACGCTGAATAGGGCTGGGATGCCGAGCTCCCTGGCCACGGTTGCAAGGTGGCCTGCAACGCCACCTTGTTCGGTGATGACAGCAGCGGCCCGATTAAGGAGGGGCGCCCATCTGGGGAGGGCGTGCTTGGTAACCAGTATTCCTCCCTTCGGAAATTGAACCATGTCGCTTCCTCTGTCTACCAGAAAAACAGATCCACAGGCTAATCCGGGACTTACCGCAATGCCCCCGCGGATGAGGACACTTTCTGGTTCGGGTCTTACAACTTTTTCAGAATAAGTGCTTGCCGCCGTCTCAATTTGCTGCAATGAGCGACATTGTAAGATGTAGGTCGTGCCGTCATGGGAAATCACCCATTCAATATCCTGTGGGGAATCATAGTAAGACTCCAGCATCACCGCCAGTTCCGCCAATAAAACGGCCTGCTCTTGACCTATTGATGGCATATCCTTTTTCTCTTTTGATAAAACACTGCCACACTGTCCTTCTTGAGGAAAGCAGCGAAAGCTACTTTCCTTGGACTTTATATCTTGAGAAATCACTGAAATGGGTTTCTTCCTGGATAGCGAGAACAGGTCAGCGGCAACGCTGCCATCGATAACGGGTTTGGGCAATCCCCACACAGCGTTTATATAGATTGAATCATCCTGAAAATCGATGGGATTACGGGAATAGATCACGCCGCCTGACTCGGCATCGATCATAACCATGCATCCCACACACATGGCGAAGTCATCATCTTTTAGCCCCCTGTTCATTCTGTAAGTTATGGCAGGCAGGCTATATTTGCTTGCAACAATCTTCTTGTAGGCTTGAATTATATTTCCCTGGCCAACATTTAATTCGGAGTGATACTGGCCTGCAAATGTTTTACCCTTAGTATCTTCACCAAGGGCACTGCTTCGCAGCGCCACTCTAATCTCTCTTCTCTGTCCATCGTTAAGCCGCAAGTAGGCTTCCATGATGGCGTTGGCGAGGTCATCGGGGATCTCAGACTGAACGATAAGCTGCTGGACTTCGGCGCTGAGCTGATAAAGTCTCCCGATGTCATCTCCGGCAACCGCCTGGAAACGTCGGTCGATCTCCACTTGTAAATCATTATGTTCAATATACCTTTGGTAGGCAGCCGATGTTATGGCAAATCCATCAGGTACGGCAACATCAAATCTATTTTTTATCTCCCCAAGGTTCGCCATTTTGGTCCCCACAAGATCGGCCATGCCCTTATTTATCGAACTCAGCGGAATTACAAATCTCTTATCTCGCAGCGGTTTTTTATGAGAAAGCAATCCGTCAATTCTGTGCTGAATATCATTGAACCTGGCATATAATCCTTTGTACTTTCCCGGCGCCAGTTCTTCCAAATTTCTTATCATACGGAAAACTTCGACCGATACAGTCGTACAGTTGGCCCTGACAAAGGGCATGCCAAAAGGTCGCATGTCCCGAAGGGCCTGCTCGATTCTGGCAATCGCCTCAAGAGCTCTTTTATTGGCATTTAAGAGCAATCTAAAATTATGATATCGCGCCTTGAACTCGATTCGAAGGTCTTCGTCAATTGACGGATGTTTTTGCAGCTTTCTTGAAAAAATATTCTTTAAAATCTGATACACACATTCCCTCCGGGCAGATCCCTGTAAGTGGTTTCAAAACCCCATCTCCCCGCTCAATGAAGCGGGGGTTGAACACCTTAATGTATTAAATCAAGATGTGAAATCCCGCAATTTGCGGGGGCCCTTGAACCTGATCTGAGGTTTTGAAACCACTTCTAGTCTGCAATTTCTTAACGATGCTTCCAGATTGCGTGAATACTGTGCCTCATCATCTTTCTTTGCTTTTTGTCTTATGAAGCCTTTAAAATTTTGAGCGATGGTCTCGGCGGGAGCCATAAACGAAGTCATAAATAGCGGAGAAAAATCTTTTGCGACCGCGCTTCTTATCACCGCGTCTTGTTTCTATCCGGCGAGCACGCTTTTGTTGCGCCGATTTATAATCATAGGCCATTTTGATTTTCTCTACCAGCGGCTCAATCTCCAGCGGTTTGAGGAGGTAATCATAGGCGCCCAATTCTATGCCCCGAACAGCGGTGTCAATCTTTGCGTGGCCGGTCAGCATGATGATTTGGATGAGCGGTCTGGCACGTTTGATTTCACTAAGGATCTCGATTCCGCTATCTCCCGGGATCATGACATCCAGAAGAACAACGTCAAATTCAGACTTGTAAATCCATTCTAAGGCTTCCTGCCTACTGAGTGCGATTTTGACATCAAAGCCCCGAACCTCAAGGCGCTCAGACAGAACTTCGACAAATTCTTTCTCATCATCAACCAATAGAATCTTAATTTTCATTATTGATAAGAACTCGCTTTTTGAGAGCTGAATAAAGTGCAACAATGGACAGGGTCTTCGGCCTATTATACAAACTTGATTTTGACATGATAGAAATCAACTCTTATAGTTTAATAAGTGCCGATATGAAAGGGATATATGCAAAATATCGTATTTTTAACTGTGGTGTCAAACTGTAGGACCAAATACCGCTATGTTTCACAAATCACTTGAAATCTCAGAGGACCTCATTTAATATTAGAACATGAAAGAAAGATCTACCATAAATGTCGACCAGTTTCACGATATGCTCCGCAAAAAGCATACGCTGTATCATGAACATGGCCCACCCCTCATGTAGCTAGCATCTATCTTTTTGATTTTTGCAATGTAACAAGCACCGGATCACGTGTCTTGAGCAGATACGTGCCACCTTACCGTTACGGATGCGCGCTCAAGCGATACCGATTATTGACGGGCACGGATAGACGGTGCGCTGCATATCGTTATCTATTGACTCCATAATTGGATAGTATGAGGAAGAAGATATGGCCGTTATTACCATTTCAAGAGGATCATACAGCCGCGGCAAGGAAATCGCCGAAAAAGTTGCCGCCAAGCTGGGCTACAAGTGCATCTCGAGGGATCTGCTTCTTGAGGTGTCAAAAGAACACAATATACCTGAATTAAAGCTGGTGCACGCCATTCATGACGCTCCCGGTATCCTGGAGCGCCTGAACCGCAAAGAGGAGAAATACATCGCCTTCATCAAATCTGCGCTCTTGAACCACTTGAAGGAGGATAACGTCGTGTATCACGGCCTGGCGGGCCATTTTTTTGTGAAATATGTCCCCCATGCGCTCAAGGTCAGGGTATTGGCGGATATGGAAGATCGGGTCCGGTTGGAAATGGAGCGCAAAGGTATCGATGCCGATGAAGCCCGTCGAATTCTGGAAAAAGACGATGAAGAACGACGCAAATGGAGCCAGCGTCTTTACGGGATCGATACAGCCGATCCCAGTCTGTACGATTTGGTCTTCCACATCAAACAACTGACAGTGGAGGACACGGTTGATATGATCTGCGACTGCATCTCCAAGGAGCAGTTCAAAACAACTCCTGAATCGCAACGCATGATCGAAGACCTTGCCCTTTCCGCAGCTATTGAGCGAGCGCTGATTGACATATGGACGGACGTTACGGTCTGTGTTGACAACCATATTGCCTTTATCGAAACACAGGCGCCCATCCGTGTCGAGGAAAGATTGATAAAGGAGATCAGGGATGTGGCCGGAGCCTTCGAAGAAATTTCGGATGTCAGGATCAAATGCAATCGGGTCGTAGCGCTAAGCGAATAAGAGCTATTTCAACAAAGCGCAATTGATGCATTATTCAGTAAATTTTGCAGCCATCAATGGCATCTTGGAAGAACCCTGTTCCCTGTATGCGCTATAATATGATACGGATATCATCCCGAAGCAGATGATCCTTGACAAATTTTCCGGCACTGACTTATATTCCATCATCTTTAATCTTTATCAATGACCAGACATTTTCTAAAAAGCGCGCACAATGGGCTCCAAGAAAATTTCCATCAAAAAAAAGTTGGTCGTCGCATTTATCGGGATCTTTGTCATCTGGTTTATGACCGGCTTCACGCCATTGTTAGGCACACAGGCATGCCTGCCTAACCATAACCAGATTGAATTCTATAAATGTGATGAAGAAGACATTAAAAGCGATAACCTACAGAGCAGTTTTTTAATAAAATTTGTAAATGATAACAGCATCTGCCCCATAAAAAATCCCATAACTTTAAGAGAATTATTTCAAACTCGAAAATTTTGGCTTTCTTCCTCCTCTCCGCGACCTCCTCCCAAAGTCTAGAGATTCCACCGCGGTTTTTCACATTATCCTGTTCCAGTTTTAAACCGTCCCGATTGAATTGTTAAAATACGAGACCAAAGACTCAGGTAAAAGTTTTTAACTGCTGTAGTCAGCGCATCCCCTGCTGCTTACTGCAAGAACATACAATTCTTTTCGCCAAAGATATTTTGGACGGAGACAAGTCATTTTTCGACGAAACCTAGAAAGGGTGAATACACTGGCGCCCCTGTAGGTTGGATGGGCACTTTAGAAGTTATTTATAAGCTATTCTTAGAGTGAGAATTAGCGACTAACACAAGATGTTAGGTATACATGAGGTCTTGAACCGATACTAGAAGTGGTTTAAAAACATCAGATCAGGTTCAAGGGCAAGGCGCAGGCCGATCGAGAAAGCGCAGCATACATGGGTATGTGAGCATTTATCGGAGGTCTGCAACGCAACCATTGGGCCTC
>JASFGZ010000183.1:0-8338 GCA_050123495.1 Desulfobacterales bacterium | reverse complement strand
GACTCACGGAAACATCCGCCGCGGATAAGTAGTCAAGAAATCGTTTGGTAAAGCGCCGTACCCGGATCCCTTTGGTCGAATTCGCCGATAATTTCTTGAATTCGCCATCGTCCCTAAATGGGCCCGCAAACATTTCAAGTCGAATCGGTTGTGGGCCCGGAAACAGATGCGCCGCCTCGATGACATTACTTAACAGCGTATAGCCGGATCGGCCACCGCCGGCACTGGCCACAATGAGTTTTTCCTGCGCACCGATTGCCAGTTCCCGCCGCAGTTTTTTGCCGGCAGCCGGTTTTACTTTCCGGGTCACAAAACCGGAATAGAAAATCGGTATTCGAATGTCATTAACACGGCTAAAGGTCTCGTCAAGAGGCATTATTTCCGGATCCGAATGAATGAGTAACAGATCAAAATGAGCATTTAATTGATTTAATACCCGCTTTTCATAAGCCTTCGGATCCCTTTTTTCCACCAGAATATCACGCAAGCTGCATACGACTTTAATCTTTCCGAACCTGCCCTGCTGAATCGAATCAAGCAAAGGCTGAAGCTCAAATCCGAATATGGTGCGCCCAAACGGATACAGCTCAATGATAAAGAGCTCCGGTTTATGCGTTTGGCACAATGAGAACAGAATCTCCAGGCGCTTTTTTTGAATATCTTCAATGGTTTTATCAGGGTCTTCCGGTATTAAAGTGGTAAACAGCTCGTCCATGTAAAGTCCCGGAAGGCGAACAAGCGAGACATGCTCGGGAAGTTTGATGTCAACTTCCCTGCCGCCGACCACCAGAATCACCTCATGATCCGAAAGGGCCCGAGCCACTTCAATACTTCGAAATAAGTGCCCCATGCCCCAGACATATTGGCAGTAGAAGATTATTTTCATGGTTTCAATAACCTAACCAGATCTTTAAAATTAACCAGACGAATGTTCTTGGATCCTTTTAAATTCTTTAATAGCATCTCAAGAAAATCAAAGGCGACAGCATTCATTTTCTGGTGGTGAAGCATAATCCCGCATCGCCCTGAAGATATATCCTTTTTTAACACTTCAAAAAGACGATCCCAGCCTGAAACCGGATCCGTGTCTTTACGGGTGTGAAGGTCAACATCCACGCAAAGATCCGGTAATTTTTTCGGAGACGGCGGTAATGCACCATGGTTGCGGGAGACCGCCAGATAGCCGCATTCCTTGAGAAGCTCTAATGTGTTTAGATTGCAGCGGTTCCATGGCGGCGTGAATACCGGAAAAAAATGCGTTCCCAGGATTTTCTCCAGGCGTTGCTTGCCTTTCAAAAGATCGTGTTTGATCTCGGAACGGGAACGCCCTGAACCGAATTCCTGATTTTTGCCGGTTGTTTCGTGGTTCACATGACGCCACCCGTGCTGGTGCCAGCACCAAAGTGCTGAAGATCGAACACCCGTATCTTGCAAAGAATTCCAGCGCGCATGTGTTAGCCAGGCCGGAACAACCGCAAGGGATAATGGAACCCGGTAATTCCAAAATAATTCCATCATCCGGAAAAACTGTCTACCCGGAACCGCCACATCATCTGCCCGAAAATAGATGCACGCTGGTTCAGTCGTGCCGGAATGGGCCCGGGCATCCCGGATACAGGTTTCGATTCGGGCGGTTAAATCAGATGGCGGGTGCCGCCATATCGAGGAGATAAAAGATCTCATGAATTTTTCAGATTCCTGCTTATCCAGCCTTCCAACCATTGAACCGTATGGACCGCGCCATCCAAATCAATATCGGTTTTGATTGAATCCGTCCGGGCCAGTGTCTGACCCATTATGCCGGCGAGATCAGCGGGGTCCAGATCTTGGTCATCGATGCGTCTCAATAGGCCCCGATCCGCCAGGCGTTCGGCACGCAGCCGTTGCTCACGATTCTCGGCAAAGGGCCACACCAAAGCCGGTACGTCTGCAGCTAAGATGTTCATGGTGGTATTGTACCCGGCCATGCTGATCGATATATCCGCGGCTGCCAGGTAGGATAGAAAATCGGATTTAAATTTTTCGATTTGAATCCGTTTACTTTTTTTCAGACCTTTTAAATGAGTAACCTCATGTTCTGCCATATACGGCCCGGTGTAAACATAGAGGTAGGGCGTTCCGTCAACTTTTAAATGACCAAAGGCTTGAATGGCGGATTCAAGAATCGGTTTGCCCACACTGCCGCCGCCGGCACTGGCAACGATCATCACATCGCCTTCGCCGATTCCCAGCTGTTTGCGAATCCTGTTCCTGGCATTATCCAACGGCTTTTGGGCGATATACCCTGTATGAATAACCGGAATCCTGATTTCATCAAATCGGAAAAACGTTTCTTTGAGGGCAATCAAATTCGGATCGGAATGGACCAGCACCGCATCAAAAAACGTATTCAGCCTTTCAAGCGCACGCCGCTCATGTTTTGGTTTTTCCTTTTCGACAAGGATATCCCGCACGCTGCTGATCACACCGCAACGCGCAAGCCGGTTGCTGCGAATGGCTTGAAGCGCCGGGTCAAGCTCAAACCGAAAGGCCTGGCGGCCAAAAGGAAAAAGTTCGAGAAAAAAAATGTCCGGCCTTTCCTTTTCGACAATGGCGAGCAGTTTTTTTTGCCGCTTTTTTTTGATTTGATCGAGCGGTGCGGATTTATCCGCGCTATCAAGATTCTTAAATTTCCGGTCCATCTGCAATTCAGGAAGTCTTACCACCCTGACATGCTTTGGAAATTTTATTTCGATCTGGGGTCCGCCGGTTATCAGAATCACGTCATGCCCAACCAGCGCCCTGCATATTTCACGGGCTCTGAACAGATGCCCGATCCCCAGTACATGCTGACAGTAAAAAATAATTTTCATCGCTGGCTAAATTCCGATTTGGCACCTTAAATCCTAATCCGGAAAGGGCGGAACCAAAAATGATTAATCACGAAAACACGAAATTTGGAAAGCACGAAATTTTTCTTTTCTTTCGTGATTTATTCCTTTCGTGCTTTCGTGATAAAAAAGTTTTTTCATAAAATGCAAAGAATTCACAATTAAGTTCCTAAGATTACGTGCGATTATTGTCAACAATTTGTTACATCTTCCTTCGAAGCCCAATCTCTGCTATAAAAAAATAACGTTACTGGAGTACTGGCGTGATGGCGTATTGGCGTGTTGCAAAAAAGACATCTATCCTTTTCTCGCCATCACTCCAACGCTCCAGTACTCCAATGCGCCAAGGATGTTTGAAATTGAAAGAAGATCAAATCAAAATAAAAAGGATCAAGCTTGGCGATCTTTATGACTTTACCCGCGATACCTTCGCAAATCCGTCATTTGAGAAGGTCGCACCGATTTCTTTGATGCGCGCGGCGTCTCAATCCAAAAATCCCTACGGCCGTCCGGAAGATGTGGTTCTGTTTGTAGCCTTCAGTGGAAACCAGTGTGTCGGATATCATGGGTTGCTACCGGCTGTTTTCCATCACGGAGATAATCTTGATCGAGTCTATTGGGCGACCGCTTTTTTCGTGGCCCCTGGCTTTAGGGGACAGGGCATCGGAAAACGTCTTTTAAAAGAAATTAAAAATGCCGAAATTGATTTTTTTGTTACCCAAATGACGGAAAGTGCCGAACGCACTTACAGAAGCGCCGGTTATCAGGATATCGGCACGCTTGACTATTTGCAGTTACGCGTGGATAGATTGGATTTCCCCGCCAGATTTTTCGATGCCATCGCCCATCTTTTCAGAAAAAAGAGCCCCGACCCAAAGCATGGGCCCCCTGGCCTTGTGCGCCTGAAGCGGGCCGTTTACAACTTTATAAAAAAGATATTTTATCATATCGTTGCAAGCAAAAGTCACCAGCAAAAACAGAAGTTTTCATGGAAAATTGTGGATCAAATTAATGAATCCCGGTGGGGTGCTTTGGATCGGCATCTGATCGACCCCGCCTTTTTTCGGGGAGCAGAAGCGGTCAACTGGATGCTAAAATATCCCTGGGTGGTTTCCAGAACCGATAAAATAACAGACATGCCGAATTATTATTTTTCAGACGTCCGTGAAATTTTCCGATACATCGCGATTGAAATAAGTTCACCTGGAGCGGGACTGCCGAAGGGCTTTTTGGTTTTATCGATTTCACATAAAAAAGAAAAGACCAGAGTCAAAATTTTAGATTTCCACTTTAAAAATCCGACGGATGCTGAAATCGCCGTTTATCTGGCACTCACATATGCAAAAGTTTTTCTCGCAGACCGGATCGAATATCCCTGCAGCCTGGAAATTTATTTTAAAAAGACCTTTGGGCTTAAAAAATTGATAAAAAAACAACGCCGCTTGTATATGTTTTACCCCGCAAGCAGCCACAGCTCCCTTGCCGCTTATAGAGGCAGAATTGCCTTTAATTATTGTGATGGTGACACTGCCTTTACCTGAGCGCTAAAGCATTAACCGCTTCAATCCGGAGTTCATTATTACCGCAGACCAGCCAATGCAGGCTGTGGGATTTTAATAGAGCCGGTTCTTCGGGCAAAAATTGGCGGCGGGATAGGTGATAAATCAGACTTTTGATCACGCCTTCATGGGTGACAATCAAAATTGTGTTCCCGCGCCATCGCTTGGCGGCTTCAGTCAGCGCGCTGTGGCTTCTGCGCCACACACTCAGACGATCCTCTCCGCCCGGCGGGCAAAATTTCCAGCCCCGCATTTGCTCCTGCTGTAACAGGCTGGATAATTCCGTTTCGATCTGGGTGATGATTCGGCCTGTCCACCGGCCCCAGTCCTGTTCTCTGAGCCGCGGGTCGGATTCAACCGGGGCCTGGAAATGGTTATTTATTATCTCGGCAGTTTCAACGGCTCGACCGGAATCGCTCATGAGAATACGATCCCATGCGAACCGGCTTAATCGTCGCCCCCAACGATCGGCATCTTTCTTGCCTTTGTCCGTCAGCGCAGAGTCGCTTTGCCCTTGAATTCTCTTTTCCCGATTCCAAAAAGTTTCGGCGTGACGCACGAGGCCGAATCGTGTGGTGGTTGCTTGCGAAGGCATCTTTTTTATCTCAATGAATGATTTTACCCGCCCACAAATTAAACAGGAATTTTCGCCATGGGATGATTCGGATATCTCTTACGATGCGTTCTTCTTTCTCATTGCAAACAACCAAAGCTTTGCTGGGAGAGTATAACTCCATAAACGCGCGCAGTGAACGCAAATCCCTGTTATCGATACGGCTGGCCCCTTTTACTTCGATGGCAACTTCTCCGCCGCCTAAAACGAAATCAACTTCCAGACCTGATTTGGTCCTCCAAAAATTAATTTCATAGCCCACTTCTCGATAAGCGTTATAGGCACCAATTTCCATGTAAATAAAGTGCTCGAAGGATTTTCCAAAGGCTTCGCCTTTTTCTTCCACAATATTTCGTTTTATTATGGACCCGGCCACGCCTACGTCAAAAAGGTAGAATTTTGATGCCTTACTAATGACTTTCCGATTCTGCCGCCTCTTAAAGGGTTCAACGAATTTGCCCAATAGGGTGTCGACCAAAATTTGATAATACTCTTTTACGGTTTTCGAATCCACGCCACATTCTCTTGCGATATTGGAAAAATTCGTAAGCTCACCGTGAGAATAACCCATTGCATCAAAAAATCTGGAGAAAGCGGGGATATTGCGCGTCAGCCCCTCATCAAACACTTCTTCTTTCAGATAATCGACCGTGTAAGCGTTTAGGGACTTTTTATAGCTTTTTTGCAGATAATGAGCCGGTATCAGCCCTTTATTCAAAATTGCCAACAAATCCGCGTTTTTCAATTCAGCTGTTGCCAGCGGAAACATTTCAAACCGCCAGGCCCTGCCTCCAAGCAAATTCGCTTTGCCTCTTTTCAGCTTCCTGGCGCTGGAGCCGCATAAGATAAATTGTAACCCTTTGTTCTCAATTAACCAGTGCACTTCATCCAGGATCTGCGGAACTTTCTGAACTTCGTCCAGGATAATCGGATGCTTCAGCACCTTTTCTTCCTTTGCCAGGATTTGCTCACGTAACAGGGCGGGTCTTTTGGAAAAATCAAAAAATAAATCAGTCTGAAGAAAATCATAAGTCAAACTGGCAGGAAATTTGGTTTTTAGATAAGTCGACTTCCCGGTTTTTCTGGGTCCCCATAAAAAAGCGGATTGTCCCGGTGGGAGGCTAAGATTCAGAATTCTGGAAATAATTTTCATTTTCGGAATAAGCTCCAAAAAAGTAATACTATTTCGGAATATATTCCAATTGAAAAATCCCGTCAAGAAAAAGATTGGATCATTTTTTGATGACTTCCTGAAGCACGACTTCCATTTTCTGATAATTTTTATTCAGATCATAATTCCAGCGGATATGGGATCGCGCAGCTTCGCCCATCGTTCGGCGCAGTTTTGAATCCAATAAAAGCCGCTCGATGGCATCTGCAAAAGGTTCGGCCGCATACATCGGCACCAAAAACCCCGTCTTGCCATCCTGAACGGCTTCCGGAACGCCGGCATTATCAAAAGCAACTACCGGCAGACCGCAGGACTGGGCTTCGAGAAAAACCATCCCCAATGATTCCTGGATCCCGGGGAAGACAAACACGTCACTTGCGCTGTAATAGCGAAACATTTCAGTGCGGGGAATTTCTCCTGCAAAATGAAATCGCTCCGGCAATTGCGCTTCGGCCAGACGCTGGAGTTTGTGCCTTTCCTTACCATCGCCGGCAATAACCAGGTGCAGGTGATGTCCGCGGCGCACAAGTTCACCGCAGGCCCGAATCACCCAGGTCAATCCTTCGGTTTTCACATCCGCCCGAAACATGGCAGCCGAAAAAACCACCGGCACATCCCCGATGTTCCACTGTGTACGAAGCGCCTGCCGGGCACCAGGGTCAAAATAGAACTGATCCGGATAAATTCCGGGCGATAGATAGCTGATGCGCTCCTTCGGCAAAATCCGTTTGAGGTTGATCCAATCGACTGTTTTATTGATGAAAACGTGTCGGGCGGCGCGCAGGACGTGTCTGTTCAGATAAAATCCGGGCAAGGTTTTCAGGTTGCGCCTGCGTTTGGTCGAATAAATGCCTTGAAATATAACATACGGGATTGCCAGTCTGCTTGAAGCATACGGTCCCAGCATATCCGGTGCTTTGTAATAGGTGTGATAGGTAAACCACAGATCAAAATCGTTTTTAAGAAATCGGCGAACGACCCTCCTTTTTTCAACGATTAATCTGGGCCAAAGCCACGGTTTCCAGTAGATCCAGCGGCAGCGCAATGAGCTGGCCGCAACGACCTGATGGCCCTTGTTTATCAGGTAGTCCACGATTTCGGTTGCCGTCACCAGATCGCCGGAAGGGTGGGCATGATCCAGCGGTTTGAAAGGGGCGTAGAATAGAATCTTCATATTTCAGATTTTGGATTGCGGATTGCGGATTTTAAAAAAGATGAGTCACGATCATCCAATTTTTAAATTTCAAGATTCTTGAAAGCTATAATTTTATTCCGATAAATATCCGCTATCTCACGTATTAAAACCTTGTTGTCAAAGTCCTGCATCACCCGCTGCCGGGCGGCGGAGATGACACGGGTTCGAAGCGCCGCGTTGGTCAGCAGCCTGATCATGGCTTCCGCCAGCTGTCGGGGGTGTCCGGGTTGCACCAGGAGCCCGGTTTTTTCTGTTTCGACAAGCTCGGGAATAGCGGAAATGGCGGTTGCCACCACCGGTACGCCCATGGCCATGCTTTCCAGCAGGACATTGGGGATGCCATCCCGGTCGCCGCTGGCAGTTACCTCACACCCCAGCACAAACAGATGCGCCTGTCGGTAATGATCCAAGACCACCTCATGGGGTTGGGCGCCCAGCCAGCGGGTATGCGTGTCGAGGTCCAGATCTTTTATAAGCGATAGAACTTCTTGTCGATCCTCTCCGTCACCGATGAGGATATGCTCAAAGGGGATCCCCCTTGCATGCAATTCCTTCAGCGCCCGATAAACGGTCGGCAGCCCCTTTTTGGCGATAAGGCGGGCGACGGTCAGGATTCGATACGGCTTGGCGGGCACCTGAGGGGTCTCTTGATTGCGTGCAAACAGACCGGTATCAATGCCGTGATAGACGTGAAAAATCGAATCCGGCGTCCCATCATAAAGCTGGCTTAAATGCCGGCGGTTATAGTCCGTGCAGGTTATCACAAATCGTGCCAGCGCTAATTTTTCCCTTAACTGCCTGGGATCGGATGTATAAATATCTTTAGCGTGTGCGGTGAAACTGAACGGCAGCCCGCTTAATAAGCTTGTAAACATGGCCACCGACGTCGGTGAGTGGGCAAAGTGGGCATGCAAATGGGTTATGGTTCGA
>JASFGZ010000182.1:0-8359 GCA_050123495.1 Desulfobacterales bacterium | reverse complement strand
TCGATTTGAAGACCGGGACCTTCAGGCACCGGGGCCGATAACCGATCAACTCATTAAGCTTATGGAAGATATCACCGATTTTCGAGACGATCGCTTTAAGGGCTGGTTTATGCGGCTGGATTAGTCGGGGTTCACTGAATGCGGCTCTTTGATTTGCTCTAATTTACGCTTAAATCCGCAGAAGTTGACCAGAAGCGGTTTCAAAACCCCATCTGCCCACTTGCTTAATGAAGCGCGGGCCCTTGAACCTGATCTGAGGTTATTAAACCACTTCTATTTCTCTTATGCGTGCACCCTTTACTGGCAAACAGATTTATAAAACTCGAATTCACCGGCGTCGCTGATCAGCACAATTGTGACACATTTGATGGGATCGCCTTCTTCTGTAAACATCATCTTACCTGTAATTCCATCGAATTCCTTGATTTTTGCTATCGCAGCACGAACTGCATTACGGTCCTTTTTAAGATCACCGGTGAGTTCGCCCGTATTCTGAATAGCATTTTGAATAATAAGCATGCAATCCCAGGTTAATGCGGCAACATCATCTGGAATATATTTGTATTTTGCTCGGTATTGATCGATAAATTCTTTGGTGGCCCCTTTGGCAGCAGCCGCTACATAATGGGTGCTGAAAAAAAGACCATAGCAGTCTTTTCCACAGAGTTTTACGGTCTCGGTAGAACCCCAGCTGTCACTTCCCACAATGGGTTTATCCCATCCAATCTGATGGGCCTGCTGTACGATCATTGGCACCTCGTGATAGTACTGGGGAATAAAAAGCACCTCAGCTCCGGAGTCTCTGATCTTGGTCAGCTGAGATGTAAAGTCAGTGTCTTTGGTTATAAAGCTTTCATAGGCGACAATAGAACCGACACCGTTCGCATCTTCCCAGGCCGCCTTAAAAAATTCTGCTAATCCTTTTGGATAGTCACTGTCCGAGTCATAAAGAACGGCGGCTTTGGTGAAACCATATTCCTCTTTAACAAATTTGGTTAGAACAGAAGCCTGAAATGAGTCCAAGAAGGCGCCACGAAAAACGTAAGGACGACCCTTAGTGGTCGTTGGGTTGGTAGACCAGGGGCTAATCATCGGAGTTTCAAGTTCATTTGCTTTTTCGCCGGCAGGCACTGCCTGTTTTGAGGATTGCGGACCGATAATGGCCAATACCTTGTCTTCGGTGATCAATTTAATGGTGGCATTAACCACTGACTCTTGCTTGGATTTATTGTCTTCAATAACCAGCTCAACCTTATGTTTCTTGTCTCCAATTTGAATACCACCGGCTGCATTGACAGCTTCCAACCACATCTGAGCCGCATACTTCGTACCCTCACCTATTTGGGGAATATCCCCGGTGATCGGAGCGTTGATACCAATTTTAATGGTTTCCGGCTCTTTGGGGCCGCAAGCGAAAAAGACCAGGCCAATTATCACGCAAGCTGCAATTGCCACCAAGAATAATCCTTTTTTCATCGCTAATCTCCTTCTTCGATGGTATTCTGGAAGGTTGTTTGCAAAGATCGAAAGCCTCAAAATTTATAAGGAATTGAATGGGTTCGTACCACACAGAAATTTTATTTTCAACTACATTAAGATTTTTGCAGATATTATCCGCCTTAATTTTGCTTTTAAAAGATGGGAGGCGGATAGAAGACATATTACAAAAATAAAAAAAAATAATTCTTTGATGTATTCATAAAAAAATAAATTAATTATTGACAAAATCATCAAATTTCTTATAGATAATTTATGTTTTATGTATAGATCCTGCGGTCCATCTTTTATTATAAATAGGATAGAATTCCTCAACTTTAGGCATTTTAGCTCATTTTAGTCATTTTAGGCATTTCTAACTTCAGAGCACCTTTGGAACTCTAATTACATGTCTTCAAAGATGAATTGCTAATTTTGAGATAGCTTCTAATCTGCTGATCCAAGATTTCATAAATCATTAACCATGAACATCGATGAAACCAATATTTCCATCATCAAGCATCTCCGCAAAGGCAGAAAATCCTATCAAAAAATTGCCCGAGATCTATCTGTGTCCGAGAACACAGTCCGGACCCGTGTTAAAAAATTAATGGATGAAGGGGTTTTGGAAATTAGCGGTCTGATTAATCCGGAAACCATCGACGGGCATCGCACCGTGGTGGTCGGCGTTAAGCTTCAAAGTATGGATCTGGTAAATAAAGGTAAAGAATTCAGCAATCTGAGAGGTGTTGTCTCCGTCAGCGTTGTCACCGGACGGTTCGACCTGATTCTGATCGTCCTGTTAAAATCCGGATTTGGTTTGCTGGAATTTTATACCGAAGAAGTCTCTAAGATAAAAGATGTCCAATCGGTGGAAACTTTCGTCGTGTACAAAAGCTACAATTTGAAAGTACCCTATGTACTGGAATAGGGCAGTAGGCTTGAAAGCAATCTTAGCTCATCGCTCATAGGTAATAGCTCATAGTAAAAACTAGGGTTTGCAACGACAGTTATGAGCTATCAGCTATAAGCTGAAGGGCTTAAAGCCCTGCCAATAGCTTCCTGGCCCATTTTGTGATTTTGCAGTAAAATAAAAATAATGTAATCACGCAAACACGAAATCTAAAAAAGCACGAAATAGCAGGTTTACTCTTTTTCGTGTTTCTGTATTTTCGTGCTTTCGTGGTGAAAAAAATCGAGGAGGAATGGTATGAAAGAACTCAATGAATTGAATTTTCCCGCGGAGGTGCTTTACGTCGAATCCCATGAATGGGTCCGATCTGAAGGTGACAGGGTCAAAGTCGGTATTACGGATTACGCCCAGGACCAGCTGGGCGACATCGTTTTTGTGGAATTGCCGGAGGTCGGCGATACGCTTGACAAAGGAGAAGAATTCGGCACGGTGGAATCGGTCAAAGCGGTCTCCGAACTCTATATGCCCGTCGCCGGTGAGATCGTTGCCGTCAACTCGTCTCTGGAAGACGCACCCGAAAAGGTGAACAACACCCCATACGGGGACGGTTGGATGATTGAAATCAAAGCCGAAAACCCTTCGGAACTGGATGACCTTCTGGACAATGATGCTTATCTTGAAACCCTGAAAGGATAACGGTGACCCTCATGCGTTACTTACCGCATACTCCGGAAGATGTTGCTGCCATGCTAAAGGCGGTTAAAATTGATAGCCTTGAAGGGCTTTTTGCCCATATCCCTGATGATTGCCGCCGCAAGGAAGCGCTCAATATTCCGGAACATTTAACCGAGTGGGAACTAAACGACCATATGGATACGCTGGCCGACAGCATGGCAGTCTCACCGGACTATAAAGTATTTATGGGGGCCGGCAGTTATGAACACTATGTTCCTGCGGCGGTTTCATTTTTACTGGGCCGGTCAGAATTTGTCACTGCCTACACCCCTTATCAGCCCGAGTTGAGTCAGGGAACCCTGCAGGCCATTTATGAGTATCAAACCCTGACCACTCGTTTGCTGGGCATGGAAGTTGCCAATGCATCTCAATATGACGGCGCGTCTTCGCTGGCAGAAGCAATGTTAATGGCCATTCGAATTTCCAGGAAAAAGGCCGTGGCCGTTTCCCGCGCCGTTCATCCCTTATATCGGCGGGTACTCGAGACCTATTTCGAGCCTACCGATCTCGAGATCAGGGAGTTGCCTTACCTGAGTGACGGCACCACCGATTTGAGCCCCCTTAAAGATATGGACGATTTGGGGGGAGTGGCGGTGCAGTCGCCGAACTTTTTGGGTTGCATGGAAAATGTTGAAGACATCAAACAAACGCTTCAAAACAAAAAGGCCCTGCTGGTGGTATGCTTCAGCGAGCCACTGGCATACGGCCTTTACAAAAACCCCGGTCAATGCGGAGCCGATATCGCTTGCGGCGAAGGGCAGAGTCTGGGAATTCCACGCTCGTTTGGTGGGCCGGCGCTGGGGATGTTTGCCTCAAAAATGAAATACGTCCGCAACATGCCAGGCAGACTGGTGGGCCAGACGGTGGACCTGGAGGGCAAAAGAGGCCACGTACTCACGTTGTCTACGCGCGAACAGCATATCCGGCGCGAAAAAGCCACCTCCAATATCTGCACAAATCACAGTCTGTGCGCGCTGGCTGCCGTCATGTACATGGCAACTCTTGGTGGTAGCGGCTTCAAAGAACTCGCGCAACTCAACTACGACAAATCCGAGTATTTAAAAAGCGCCTTAACCAGCGCGGGCTTTAAATTGCCCTTTTGCCAGGCAACCTTTAATGAATTTGTCGTGGAATTTCCAGCCGGTTTCAAGAAAACCTATCAACGCCTGTTAAAGAACAAAATGATTGCCGGCTTGCCGCTTGACAGTTTTTACCCGGAGTTTAAAAATTATTATCTGATGTGTGTAACAGAGACAATCACCAAAGCGGACATGGATACTCTGGTCCAGGAGATAAAAAAATGAAAGAAACCGCAGGTACTACCGGTTTAATATTCAACGAGCCGCTGCTGTGGGAAAAGGGAAAAACCGGTCGAACCGCTTTTTCCTTACCGCGCCGCGATGTAAGAAAACATCCAGTTGACGAAAACTTGCAAGGTAATGGTCCGGATTTCCCCGATCTGAGTGAAGTCGATATTGTGCGTCACTATATCCGGCTTTCTCAATGGAATTTTTCGGTCGATTCCGGGATGTATCCGTTGGGCTCGTGCACCATGAAATATAATCCCAAGACCAATGAAAGACAATCCGCCCTGCCGGGATTTGCCATGGCGCACCCGCTGCTTCCGGAACCCCTTTCACAGGGGGTGCTCAAGCTCATGTTTGAACTGGAGCATTATCTGACAGAAATAACGGGCATGGATGCCACAACGCTGCAACCGGCTGCCGGTGCCCACGGGGAGCTGACCGGAATGCTTCTCCTTTACGCCTATCTTAAAAGCAAAGGCAATCCACGCTCAAAAATTCTTGTCCCGGACACAGCCCACGGCACCAATCCAGCCAGCGCCTCACTATGCGGGTACCGCTCAATAGCGGTGAAATCAAATCAAAGAGGCGTCCTTTCACCGCAGGCGGTCGACGAACTCATGGATGAGGACACCGCCGGAATCATGGTCACCAATCCCAATACTTTGGGCCTTTTTGAAGAAAACATTAAAGCGGTAGCCGACATCGTTCATGCCAAAGGCGGCCTGGTTTACTGCGACGGCGCCAATATGAATGCCGTTATGGGTATTGTGAACATGAGCGATCTGGGTGTCGACGTACTGCACCTAAATCTTCATAAGACGTTTTCAAGCCCACATGGCGGCGGCGGTCCCGGTTCAGGTCCGGTATGCGTTCGCAAGAACCTGGAGCCGTTTTTGCCGGTTCCCCGGGTGATTAAACAAAAGGAAAAATATGTATTGTCTGAAGATTTCCCCGACTCCATGGGGAAAGTGCACGCTTTTTACGGCAATATCGGAGTGATGATCCGCGCTTACAGTTACATCCTCAGTATGGGGCCTGATGGTCTGAAAAAGGCCAGCCAGCTTGCGGTATTAAATGCCGCCTATGTTAAAGATAATCTAAAAGGCACCTTTCACCTGCCATATGACCGGCCCTGCATGCACGAATGCGTTTTTTCAGATAAACTCCAGGAACCGTACAAGGTGACAACCCTGGACATGGTCAAGCGGCTGATGGATTACGGGTTTCATCCGCCGACGATCTACTTCCCCCTGGTCGTTCCCGGGGCCATCATGATCGAGCCCACTGAGACCGAATCCAAGGAAGACATCGATCTGTTTATTGAATCAATGAAGGCGATTGCCAGAGAAGCTCAGGAGCAACCTGAAATACTGCAAGCTGCTCCCCAAAAAACCAAACGCCGGAGACTCGATGAGACCTTAGCTGCCCGGAAACCATGCTTGAGGGGATAAGTCTAATATGTTGGTTATCCGTGGTCCGTTGTCCGTGGCAATCAAATATTATATAAAACAATGGTAACAACCAAAAATATAAGTCGTTCTGTAAGTGACGGTCAGTCGCTGTCATCCGCTCGAAGTGCGGCAACGGACAACAAACGACAAACAACGGACCCCAAGAAATGGCTGAGCGTGGATTTTGGCAGGATCGACTACCGCGACGCCTGGGAACTGCAGGGCAACTTGATTATGGCCCGCAAAGCGCGCATTTTGCCGGACGATATCGTTTTGTTCCTGGAGCATCCCGCTGTTTTTACCCTCGGGCGCAGAGGGGGGCGGGAATGTATGCTGGTATCAGACGAATTCCTCGAGAAAGCCGGCGTTCAGGTCATCCAGGTGGAACGCGGTGGAAATATTACCTTTCACGGCCCGGGTCAACTGGTCGTGTATCCGATCGTTGATTTGCAAACCGCCAGAATAAAAGTGGTCGATTTCGTAACCGGTCTCGAAGAGGTGATGCTGCGCACCGCTGAAAACTGGGGCATTGCAGCTGAACGCAATGCAGCCAACCGCGGCATCTGGGTCGGTCCCCATAAAATGGGCAGTATCGGAATTGCCGTTCGCAGGGGCATCAGCTTTCACGGTCTGGCATTAAACGTCCACACCGATTTAACCCCGTTTTCCTGGATTCAGCCCTGCGGTTTGCAGAATGTAGCAATGACCACCATGCAGCAGGAGACAGCGTCCAAATTGTCACTGCAACAGGTGTGCACGGTTTTAAAGAAACAATTTGAAACGGTTTTTGGTATAAAGTTCGTTAAGCGTGAATGGGTTGAATTAAGTTCTATTTTAAATAATTCCATTCCAAAGCGGCAAACAACCCGTGTTAAGTTAAATAGCTGATTAGTTGAATGGTCTATTCCTCCAAGGACTAAATCCAGTTTTAAAGATTTAACGAATCAACCATTTAACCAATCAACCCAGTCAACTTAATTAACTTAATAAACCAATCAACTTTTTTAACCAATGAGCCCGGAACTCCAATTTAGAAATGACTCAAAAAATCAACCCAAAGCCCCGCTGGCTTAAAAAGAGGCTGCCGACCGGCCCGGATTACGAAAAAATAAAGGGGTTAATCGACAAAGATCAACTGCATACCGTCTGCCAGGAGGCCAGATGTCCCAATATTTGGGAATGTTTTTCGCAACAGACCGCCACTTTTTTGATTATGGGTTCGCGATGCACCCGCAACTGCCGGTTCTGTTCGGTCGCCCAGGGGCCGACGGGGCCGCCCGACCCCGCTGAACCCGCCCGGGTGGCAGCCGCCGCCCGGCAAATGAGACTCAACTATGTGGTGATCACTTCTGTTACCCGAGACGACTTAACCGATGGCGGGGCCGCTTTCTTTGCCAGCACTATAGAGGAAATCCACCGGCAAATGCCGACCGCAAAGGTGGAGGTATTAATACCCGATTTTCAAGGCGATTCACAGGCACTCCGCACCGTTTTAAAGGCCCGACCGGATGTGCTGAACCATAACATTGAAACCGTACCCCGCCTGTATCCGGTCGTCCGGCCTCAGGCGCGTTATCAACGTTCGCTTCAGTTGCTGAGCCGGGTGCAAAAATATGAGGCCGACCTGCCGGTCAAATCAGGCTTAATGCTGGGTTTAGGGGAAGATTCTGCAGAAATTCGTCGAACGCTGAAAGATCTGTTGGATGCAGGGTGTCGTATCCTGACCATCGGTCAATATTTACAGCCTTCAAAAGCGCATTTGCCGGTCAAACGTTTTATACCGCCTGCAGAATTTGAGAATTGGAAGTCCATCGCTTTGCAGATGGGATTTTGCGAGGTGGCCAGCGGACCGTTTGTGCGCAGTTCCTATCACGCTCAAGAGCTTTATCAGGCTACAGGATCGATTAAACTAACCTAAAATGAACGATTGTCAATGAAAGAGGTTTTAATTTGGATGCTTCGCTCGTTAGGGCAGAGATCGATTTAAAAGCAATTGCACACAATATTAAAGAACTGCGCCGGATTACCCATCCAGATGCCCGGCTCATGGGGGTTGTCAAGGCCAATGGTTACGGTCATGGTGCGATTGAAGTAGCCCGATGCGCGCTTCAAAATGGTGCCGAGGTGCTCGGTGTCGCCAGAATAGAAGAAGGGATGCAAATTCGAGCAGCCGGCATCGAGGTGCCGATTTTAATTTTCGGCTATACCCTTCCGGAACTTGCGGCCGACCTTTTGGAATATGATCTCACCCAAACCGTTAATACACACGCATCCGCCCAAGTATTGTCCCAGACCGCCACTTCATTGAAGAAAAAAATAAAGATCCATCTAAAAGTCGACACCGGAATGGGCAGGCTCGGTCTGCTGGCGCAAAATTTTCAACGTGACAATTCAGTCGCGCTAAATGCTGATGCGATTGAAGAAACCCTGACCATCGCCGGTCTCGAAGGGCTTGAACTTGAAGGCATATTCACGCA
>JASFGZ010000181.1:0-8400 GCA_050123495.1 Desulfobacterales bacterium | reverse complement strand
CTGATCAAAGACCGGGTTATACGATGCCGCCATTGGCGGTGCAACCACATCATCATAAGGACCAAAAACAAGAATAGAGTTACCCTGGACAGGCGTTTGCCTTTCATGAACGGCGGTCGTCTGACTGGGTTTGGTCTTGTCCTTAATCACTTTTCTGACCTTGTGACAATAGTCACAGCTAATCCCATCCCATTCTGTCAGGGGAGAGCGCAGCACGTTTTTTAAATCCTGAGACGCCGGGATAGTGCCGGCAGCCGAGGGTGCGTGGCAGGTCGTACAGTTGCCTTCGCTTTTGGGATTGTCCAGCCTGTATCCCGGCCCGATGCCCTCTCGATTAAAGGCATCGGTTCCGTAATACATGTTCAGCACTTTAGGATTGGAGGTGGTGTGGGCCATTTTGGATTGGTCATAGTAGCGCGTCAGTTTCACATGACACCGGGAACAAGTAACCGGAGAAATAAAACGATAATCGGCACGATCATCCAGATAAACCGGGTTTAAAAATATGTCCCGCGTGCGGCCTGAGAAGTTTGCAATCTGTCCGTTGTTGAACCAGCCTTCCTTGCCGGCGGTTACGATCACGCGTTGGCCCGGTGAATGCGCGGTTTGAAGCTCATAGCGCCCTTGACGGTCGGTGAGGGTATAGTTTTCTTCCCCGATTATTCTGACTCTGGCGGTTTCCACCGGACCATAGTTGGATATAACCCGACCCCGGACTAGGCTACCCGTATGATTTTCGGCCGCTGCTTGAACGCCGCCAGGTTTTTTCAGATAAAAAACGATCAATAAAACCGCTATCAGCATGATGGCAGCAAAAGGGAGTATTTTTTTTATCATCTTATAATTTGAATGATTCATATAATATAGATGCTAGGCTAAATGAAATCTTGGGGTCACAGTTCAAACCGGCCGCAGCAGACCTTACAGCAATCATATTTTGGTAGATGCTGGATGCCTATGGCGGGGAAGGAATTAAGCTTTAACCACCAGAGTGCCCTTCATGTTCTGATGGATGTCGCCACAGATCGCATTGCAGGAGAAGGTAAAGGTGCCAACCTTATCGGCTTTAAACGACACGTAAACGGCCTTTCCCGGCTGAATTCCGTCGGTTAGAAAAACACCAAAGTCTTTTAAGCTGAAACCGTGAACCACGTCGCTGCTCATCAGTTTTAGAACAACGACATCATCTTTTTTAACTTCAATGACCGGTTTTTGAACAGGTTGTCCTTGTTTTTGCCAGAAAGAGATCGCATCAACGGCCGTCACCTCGCCGATTACCCAGCCTCGTTCGGAGTGGCCGGTAAGGGTAAGCATTTTGGCTTCGGCAGGTAAGTATTGAGATGATGCATAATTATTGTAATACGAGATGCCGAACGGCACCCCGGCTAAAACTAGCGCTAACAAAACAAGGAAAAAAAGATCCAATTTTTTATTCCTGCTTTGCATAAGATACTCCTCATCAAGCAATTTTACCAGCAGCTGGATTTTGGACAATGTTGTCCTGATAACAGCCGTCAGGGATATTGGATGTATTTGGGTCTTAACAAGAATTTCTGATCTTTTATTAACCCGGTTTTCTGAAAAAAGCGTATTTTAGACGAGCGTACACGTATCTACGCATACACGCATACACGCGTATCATTAATTAAGCAGTATCAGTCGACCGGATCGCTTATCGATACCGACTATCTGTATGACCTCGTTATCTTCTGCAATGATCTCGGCCTCATAAAAGCCCCCATTGTCGGTAATTTTTCCAATTTTAAGCTCGGGATTTAATCTTTTTACATAATTGGTAACGATATCTCGGGCTTGCTCTTGAGTCAGTGCCTGCTTTTGGGCTAAAAATCCGTTTTGATCACGCCTCTGGGGCACATAATCCCCACCCCCTGATCGACCCCAGCCACATGCATTCGCGAGGTCTATAGCTACAAAATTGATCAGCAGCGCAATGGTCAAAACCACAGAACCGGTAATTACAGGTTTCGTTAGTCGTATCATTTTTATGGCCTCCTTAATTTATTCAAACGAATATCAAATTTTTATTTTTTAGAATGAATAGCAACGGTTGTGCCACCTGTCAAAATAAGCCGAAATAACAATGTAACATTCTGAATTAAAATATAATTCTAAGCAAGTCCATTTTAATTACGATTTTTTCAACCCAGTTTACGCCAGAAATTGCTTGCAAACTGGATAAAAAATATCCACTCGCCAGCCTAAACTGGATAAAAAGTTACCAGTAATCGAATTAATAATGGGGATAATAGAGGAAAATCTAGATCGGAGGATTTAGCAGAGCAAGGATTGATTGAGTAAATAGATCGGGGCTTGTCCGCCTGAATCTGACAGAGGAAATTGTGAAATCAATTCTCCGGAAACACTGAATTGTCCATAATCATCAACTGCGATGGCAAAAATGCCACTATAGACCGGGTGGTATGCTCTTGCCGAGGGAACAATGCCGTAGAATTCATCCGGACTCTGACCGGTTTCAAAGCCACAGGTGCTGTTTTGCTCAGCAGGCTGGCATCCATGCGGCGTCATATCCATTTGCGTCCCCGGGACATGCGAATGCGCCGGTTCGGTGCAATCCAAACAACCGACACCACCTTTGCAACCGTCAGCCATCGCACGGCTAAACGGGAAACTCATGCTTATAAATAGTACGATGCTGAAGCAGATCGCTTTTCGAGAAAACCCTTTGCGTATGTTTAATTTTAAATTCATACCACACAGTAGTATATACTATTTGAAGCTGTGCGTCAATCTTAAAAACACTTTGGGATTGAATTTAAAATAAGGCGGGAGCTCATCACCTACTGACCTTTACAGATTTGCAAGGTGGGAATACCAAAAAGCGGATAGTTGCGATCCACATTTCCGATACCGAGTCCCAGTTTGCTGTTACTGCAAAAAAGCTGCGGTGCGTCAAAAAAATCATTGTGCCCGTAAGGAGCTACATCGTAATCGGCAAGCGCCATGAACGGAAATTTCCGCTCGTTCATCAGATCTGCAAAATGGGGATGGGTAATCGCTAAAAACTGAAATCCTTCAGGGCCCCAGCCTGTAAAATTCCTCATTGTTTTGCGAACCTGGGAGACGGTCACAGCTTTGAATTTTTTCCCGGGCTGAATCTTGGCAAAATAAAAACCCTTGGGGCGGGCTGGTGCTCCCAGACGTAAGCGGATATCCTCAGGTTTGCTAAAATCAATATATTCGCATTGCCAGGTTTTTCCTCTTCTTCGTTTAATTGCATATTCCCAGGCAAGCTTTCCTGAAAGCACAGCATCCGAATTACCATGACCATCTTCACCAAACCCATAGAAAAGCACCGTTCCGATAAATCCTCGCCTGCGATCGTGATCTGTCAATGGCGCCGGCAATGATGCTTCAAGCACCCCAAATTCTTCATTGTCGATACCCCATCCCATCTTTCGATCAGCCCGACGCCAAACTCTTATCTGCTTTTTCATTTTAAGAATCGTGGCGCCCCGGCTTTTGGAAATGCTTCTGGAAAATGTTTTAAACATGAATTGGGAAGGTAACATGGATCAAATACGTTCTCAGCTCTATTTCCTTATTTAGAACTCATAAGCTGCACTTCATTTGATACAGGTTCTAGTGATATCATAGAAACACCAGCACCGAGAACTTTATGCTCTATTAAGCCTATATGCCACCGTGCCTTTCGGATGCTTATACCAGCCGGGATCTTCATCATATGATTTTAGGTGATCCCTCACTTTAACGACCGTAAACATACCGCCCATTTCAATATTCCCGAACGGGCCCTTGCCCATCATCATGGGTAACGTATTCTTGGGGCCCGGCATGTGATCTACATGATCGGCATGCTCGGCCATTCCGTTTTCGCCCATTGCCATATAACCCGGTATCATTTTACGAATTTTCTCTTCCAGTCCTTTCTGGGTTGCGCCGAGTGTGTTGGGGATATCGTGTCCCATCGGGTTCATGGTGTGATGCGATTTGTGACAGTGAAGGGCCCAGTCTCCCGGGGCATCGGCGATGAATTCAACATCGCGGGTTGAACCGACCGGCACCAGCACAGTCGTTTCCGGCCAGTGCCCGGCCCTGGGGATTTTGCCCCCATCGGTTGCTGTAACTCGAAACGCATGCCCGTGGATATGAATGGGGTGTTCGTCCATGCTGAGATTGGCAATCCGGATGCGCACCCGATCTCCGGTTTTTACGACGAGATGATCGATGGCGGGAAAAACCTTGCTGTTGAAGCTGAAGATGTTGAAATCGGTCATCACAGCCGGATCCGGTCGATAGGTGCCCGGATGGATGGCCCACTCGTGCAACATGATAGCGAAATCCCGATCAATTCGCGGACTCTCTGGCTTTTTAGGGTGTATGATGAAAAACCCCATCATGCCGACGGCCAATTGAACCATTTCATCTGCGTGCGGATGATACATAAAGGTTCCATGTTGACGCAGGGTAAATTCATAAACATAGGTTTCGCCGGGTTTGATGTGGGGTTGGTTGAGGCCGCCGACACCGTCCATGCCGTTGGGCAGAAAAATACCATGCCAGTGAATAGTGGTGTGCTCGGGCAACTTGTTGGTGACCAATATGCGCACCCGGTCCCCCTCTACAGCCTCGATCGTCGGGCCGGGCGTCTGACCGTTATACCCCCAGCACTTGACTTTCATGTCCGGTGCAAACTCGCGTTCAACCGGCTCGGCAATCAAATGAAATTCCTTGACACCGTTTTTCATTTTATAGAGTAGCGTGCTGCCGTTGGGTGTCACCACCGGTGTATAACCCGCCCGGCTTTTTTGCCTTGAAGATAGCTCAGTGTGCATGTGGGTCTGATTTTTCTGGGAAGCTGCTTCGGCCTTTTTCAGAAATGTGCCACCGGCGAAAGAGGCCAGCGCGGAAATGAGTATTTGACGTCTTGTTAGCATATGTATTTACTCCTTATTCCGTGTTGAGTTAGTTCATTTTATTTTCTTGAATATCTTGTTCATTTATGGTGCTCGTTTCGATTGAATTTGGTTGAAGAAAACGTTGGCTTTGCATGTGCGCCGGGAGGCGACCGCCCAGAGATCTTTGCATGTCAGCCCGGATGATCCAGTAATCTCTGACAGCCTCCAGATACTTTTGATAGCTTTCAAACTCCTGTTGCTTGGCCATCAGCAAATCAAAGGCCCCTTTGAGCATATAGTTATAATTTTTAAGCGTCAAATCGACAATCTGTTTCCTGAGCGGTAAAACGGTATTGCGGTAGTGATCAATTAAATTACGCTGCATCACCAGATGATTTCTCAAGGAACGAATTTCTGATCGAATCGATATCGCCTGGGCCGTCAGCCTTTTCTGGCTGCGACGAAGCTGTGCCTCCAGCCGGGCGATGTCCGCCTGCCTTTGATTAAATATCGGCAACTCTATTGCCAGTTGCGGTCCGGTAACCCATGTTCGGTCTGTTTCGCGCTCTCTGCTGATCCCCACTTCTATTTGTCCAACCCAGCGCCAGTCGATGGTTATCCCCAGAGCCTGGGCCAGGGCTTCGACCCCCTTTTTTTCAGCAGCCAGATCGAGTCGGTTCTCGATGGCCATCGATTCCAGGCGTTCCAGCGGGATTTCATTGGCTGGAATATCCGGTAGCTGCTCTGGTAAACGCCAATTGGTTTGAGATCCCCATAGGCCCATTAAGCGTGTTAGCTGCTCGCGCGCATCGAACAACGCCACCTCGCTGTTTGCCAACTCCAGCTGCATCTGTTGTAGGTGTGCATTTTCTGTAGCCAATTCAAGATCGCTGATATTGCCGGCCGAATGCAGGCGTTGTGCCAATTCGAAAGAATTCCTTGCAGCTGCGGTAATTTCGTTTCTCATATTTCGGATCTGTTTGGCACCCATTGCAGAGAAATATGACTTTTGTGTTTCCGCGGCCAATTGAATCACCTTGTCGGCAACATGCAGTTTTACCTGTTCAAATCGAATGGCGGAGAGCTTCTTGCGGGCCGGCAGCATCAGGATATTTAAAAAGTTTTGCGTGATTCCAAATTCATAATTGGTCGATTCCTCGGATCTGTTCGGGAATCGCACCTGGCCGAACAGCACCGGATTTTCAAGTAATCCCGCTTCAACCACATCCGCCTGGGTAATTCCAAGATCTTCGTATACAGCTTGCAAGTTGGAGTTGTTGAGTAAAGCAATTTGGACTGCCGCTTCCGGTGTCAGCTCATTTTTAAGCAGCTCATCGATGGCCTTTTCAACCTCGCGGTCGGCTTCGGTTTCCTGATTCCAGCGGAGATTATAATCGATTCGCTGCCCGACCAGACCTTTAACATCATTAAAGCCGGCTTCTTTGGGCACCTGGGCACATCCTGCAATCACCAGAACCAGCAACGAGATAAAACCGATGAATCGAATACTGAATATCATTGACGATGCTCCTTGTGTTGATGTTCAGGATTTTGTCCTTCAGCGGCGTGCGATGGCTTGGAATCACGGCCCATTTTGTCCATTTCGGAACTCATTTGATGCTGATGTGCGGGTTTGTCTTTTTCATGCGTCATTGAAGAACTGCTGTCCGCTGCATGCTTGGTCATCGGGATATTATCCTGAAACGGATTCAGCGGTGGAATGAAGGCAGTTTCCCGGGACTGTGGATTCGCCGGGTGATTGGCCGGTAAATCGACTTTGACCGGTTCACTTGCACAACCGATTATGAAGAATGACATGAATAGAATTAAAAAAAATCCATAGGCACTATGCTGTCGTTTTTTCATGGTTGAAATCCCTGTTGTTTTAAAAAATAAAACAAGCGATTATTTTTTGCTGATTTTTTTCACACTTTTAGAATATCCGGTTAATGCTGTGCGTAATTTTTTCGCACCGCATACATCTCCCATAATGCCCTGATCGACACGATCGCGAAGACCATACCAAAAAGTCCGCCACCCGGAATATGGAGCCAGAAGAATGCCGGCGAAATATAGCCTTTCAGCCACACGGCGGCGATATCCGAAAGAACCCCGATAAACGGAAGAATAATCAACCAGGTTCGTGCTTTGATGCTGACATTTAAAAAAAGAGTTATGGCACCCATAAATATAAAAATCATGTTCATACCGAAAAGATGGATATGGGTCCATTTAAGTGCCCAGATGAACTGTTCGGTTTTATATAAGGGCTGCATCTGGGGAGTTACAGGCTGGACAGATCCTTCAGAGAAAAGATCCCCCCTGCCGGATGAAGCCTGATCACGCTCTTTTGGGCCCTGCTCGTCAGACGTTTCTGAAGTTTCGAGATGACCTGAAGGTTGACTCGAAAAAAATGTGGGAATGATGTCATGAACGATGATTTGACCTAACGCACCGAACAAGGCAATCGCCATCGTTAAAATGATGATGCTGACCAATGCTTTTGCAGGCGTCGGCAGCTGAGCCAGTGTGGGCCATTTTTGGGTTTCCCCCGGAACCTTCTTGCGGCTCATAATGAATCTCCTGATCGGTTAAAAAAGCAGAAGGCCAGCATTAAAACTTTCGCTGGCCGTATTCTCTGCGAAGTTTTTTTCAAATGAATTATTTCTTTAACGACCTATTCTCCGGTAAAATTGGATCCGGCATACTTGCCACTGGTATCAAAGAAGATGTAAACTGTTTTCGGATCTCCTTTTTCACGGTGAAAGGACACTGCAATTTCACTTTTTTCTTTCGTTTTCCGCTTGAACACGTCAACCTGGGTGAGCTTATTTTCCCAACTTTGATCCAATTTTCCGTTGCCGATAAGTTGATCATATAGTTCCGTTGCCTTTTTCAGCGCCTGCAGGTGCGTAAATTCCCCCGGGGCGTGTTTGCCGCCATGGCTGAATGCAACGGATGCCAAAATCAAAAGCACCAGCAGTAAAGAAAAGATACCCGCGGTGATCTTTAATCTATCTGTATTTAGCATAAACATTGCTATCATCTCCTTTTTAGGCCTTTAAAACTTGAATAAGCATCAATATAATCATTTTTATCCCGATGGGTAGATCAACAATGCGCAAGTCCCGTACCAACTGTTTAATAAAAGGGGCCAAGTTCTTTTACTATATGATTATTAACCGTTTTCAACATGTAACGGTCAGCCGGCTGCAAAATAATGGATCTCTACCATTGGTTTGCAAGCACTAGAGTGGATAAAAAATTCACACCTTTGCGGTCGAATCCATGTCAACCGGGTAAGATATACGCACGCCAAAAACCACAAAATCTCAAGCTCAATGTCGCGGTCCATGGCCGAAACTTCGCAGTATCCCTTGATTCCCTATGATCGGTCGTTATTATATGGAGAGAAAAGATTTATGAAATTGTATGCGCGGGAAAGAAGCGAGCAGCGCATGAAATGGAGATGATTATGACGAGGCCGGAGTCCGTGAAATCC
>JASFGZ010000180.1:0-8455 GCA_050123495.1 Desulfobacterales bacterium | reverse complement strand
CAACAATCCAGACAAATGGAAACTGTTCCTCCAAAAGCGATTTAATGGCGGCATTGAGTTGCGAAACTGTATAAATTTTTCGAATCTGGTGGATCTCATCGAACTCGTCACGCCCGTCAAGCGGATCGTTCATATTTTTATCATTATTTGGGATCATATTCAAGTTATCTTGCCCCCGATGCCCGAAATCCCTTCCGGTCTTTATAAAACGTCTGATAAGTTATATTATGTAAACTTTTATATTGGGCCTTGAGAATCCAGCATTTTTCACAAAGAATTTTCCCCTTTGTCTCCCCTCTTTGGATATTTGATTCAAGTTAGGGGCTTCGCCTCAATTGGAATGTTGGAATGTTAGAATATTGGAAAATTGGGTTTTGACCTTCGGCCCTCAGAGCCTGCGGCCAGGAGAACATATTGAACTTTTGGGTCAATTGCAATAATGGTCTGGATTTTAAATTAAAATAGATAAAATCCCTTAAAAAACCATCATTCCATCATTCCACTATTCCATTATTCCATTTTATTTCTCAGTGTATTTTTCCAGCAAATCGCGTACAGCCGGAATAATATACAGGTCCTCATGGGGTAACGTGGCAAGCTGGGTGGCCAGGATTCTGATTTTTTTATGAACGGACTTATGTTTGTCCATGATAAACAAGTTCTGACCTCTAACGGAACAAAGCCCGCTTTTGACCTTAACCCCCGAAGTTTTCAGGTTTTGTTCGGAAACCGTGATCTGCATGCGTTCAGCCAGATCTTTGAGCTCTTGATACAATTGATCGGGTTTCATTTTCTTTAGACTTTACAAGTCTTGAAAATTGCCGCTTATGTGTTATTATTAACAGACACTGATCAATTTAGATTTTATGCGCACAGGAGGCACTAAATGGAGTCCATATCAGCAAAACAGACACAAGTCCAGGTTCGTGTAAATACATTCATTCGCAGCGTATACAATTGGATGGCGATCGGCCTGGCCTTGACCGGTTTAATTGCATTTTATGTGGCCAACACACCGGCTTTGTTGAAACTTATTCTTGGAAATCAGATCCTGTTTTTCGGCCTTATTATCGCTGAACTGGCCCTTGTGTTTGTCATCAGCGCCCGTGTCCATCGAATGCAGGCCTCAACCGCCACCGCCCTGTTTGTGCTCTATTCGGCATTAAACGGGGCCACCTTATCCTTTATATTCATTGTTTACACCCGTTCATCCATTGCTTCAACATTCTTTATTTGTGCCGCCACATTTATTGCCTGCAGTATTTACGGATGGACGACCAAGCGCGACCTCACCTCCATGGGCGGCTTCATGATGATGGGCTTAATCGGCATTATCATCGCATCGCTGGTAAACATATTTGTCCGCAGTTCAGCAATGCACATGATTATCAGCTACATCGGGGTCCTGGTTTTTATCGGTTTGACCGCCTATGATACCCAGCATCTGAAAACCATGGCAGTTTCTCAGCCTGCAGATATCGGCGCCGGCGCCGTTCGCAAAGGCGCCATTCTCGGTGCGTTGAAATTATATCTGGATTTTATTAACCTGTTTCTGATGTTGTTGCGGATTCTCGGTAACAGAGAATAACGAATATCCGCAGGTTACGCAAAAAAATATTATCCGCAGATTACACAGATTTCAAAAAAATTAAAGCGCTTAATATACGGTGCAATTTGCCGGGTTGACCTTCAAACTTCTCTTCAGTGCCATAAAGACGGAATGGCATGACTATTATAAAAAATAATCTGCGAAAATATGCGGATAAATGATATGTTAAATCTGAGAAATCTGTGGATAACGATTAACCAAGGACAGCTTTGACGACATCAACGATCTGCCGGCAGTAACGCTGCGTTTCATCTTTATCAGGCCCTTCAACCATCACCCGGCAAAGCGGCTGAGTCCCGGAATAGCGCACCAGTACCCTGCCCTTCTCGCCCAGGACCGCCTCTACCGAATGGATTGCATCCATAATCTCCGGAACACTTTCAATTTGCGGCTTCTTTTGAACTTCTATGTTCAACAAAACCTGTGGAAATACATCCATCACCCGGCTCAATTCGGATAACGGCTTGTTTTCATCGTGCATGGTCTGGATCAGTCGAATCGCCGTCAGGATCCCATCTCCGGTGGTATGTTGATCCAGAAAAATCATGTGGCCCGAATCTTCTCCGCCGATAACGGCCCCGCTGGCATTCATCTGTTCCAGCACGTAGCGATCACCGACCTGGGACATCAAATGGTTGATACCCAGCTCTTTTAAGGCCAGTCCCAGTCCTAAATTACTCATGACGGTGCTGACGACCAGATTGTTCTTTAACAATCCTTTGCGCTTTAAAGACCGTGCACATATTGCCAGTGTCCGGTCACCGCTGATGACGCGCCCTTTCTCATCTACGGCAACCAATCGGTCACCATCGCCATCAAACGCCAGTCCGATATCGGCCTTTTCCGCAAGAACTCTATCAATTAACGTTTCAGGATGTTCGGATCCGCAGTCCGCATTAATATTTTTTCCGTTGGGGCTGATGTTGATCGCCTCAACCTGTGCACCGAGATCTTGAAATAACTCAGGGGCAACGGCATAGGTCGCTCCATTGGAACAATCTAAAACGATCTTAATACCGTTAAACAGGCGTTCGTCAGGCAATGTATTTTGCAAAAAAGTAAGGTAGCGCTCAGATGCATCTTTGAGCATTTCAACCTTTCCGATGCGATGATTGGATTTACCGGCGGCGTGATCGATGTGGTCTGCCGGCAAAAGACGTTCAATCTCGTCTTCTTTAGGGTCGGAAAGCTTGTAGCCGTCACCATCAAATATCTTGATCCCGTTGTCGTAATATGGATTATGGGAGGCAGATACGACAATCCCGGCGGTCGCATCGGTTGATGATGCCAGGTAGGCCACCGCCGGGGTCGGCAAAATACCGATTAGACAGGCGTCAGCGCCGACGGAACAAATTCCGGATACCAGGGCATCTTCAATCATATCGCCTGACTGGCGGGTGTCTTTCCCGATGATTATTTTCGTTGGAATGGCGGCGGCGCCGAAAAACAATGCAACTGCCCGTCCGATCCTGAAGACCGCCTCAGCCGTCAATGGATATTCATTTGCGACGCCGCGGATACCATCGGTGCCAAAAAGTCTGCCCATCAAACGTTCCCCAATTTGAAAGATGGAATCACGTTGAGTGCATCATTGGTAACCCGATCAACAATTCCCTGGAGCCACCGGGTTCCCATGGTTGTATCGGAGGGTGATAATCCCTGAATTACGGCAATATAATCCAAGCCATTCTTGTTGATGCCCTTATGGACTTTTTCAAGAAAGGAATCCCGGTTGCCCGTGTCTCCTGTTTCGGTCCGGCTCTGATTGAGCAAATTTTTCATCCGGGACCATTGCGCCACCAGTTCCTGTTTTTGTTTGAGCGCAGGAGACGAACGGCCCCGCGCATTGTTTTGTTGAGTTTCCAGGTCTTTTTGTATCTTGCTGCAGAGGACTTCAAGCCGATTGAGCCGTTCTGAGATTGCAAGATTCAGTTTTTCTTTGAGTCCGGCGAGCAGCATTTCCGGAAAATATTCTGAAATAAACTGGCTGCGCACGTGCCGGTACCATTGGCCCAAGGCAATCAGATTGGCAATGTAAATAATATTGTTGTTTACCACCCGTTTTTCGTTTTGATACCGTCCGGGTTTATATGACAAATTGCCTTCTTTCTTTGAACCACCATACAAAAGGCGTCCGGGCCTGAGTTCATCTTTGCGAACAATCGTACCGGCAGCCACCGTTGTCCCGTAAGCCAGGCGACAGGGGCCGACCAGCCCGCCCTGCCCGCCCAAAAATATCGGGGCTTGATTTAACATCACGCCTTTGGGCACGTCACCGATCAGGGATGCGGTCACCTTATCCTGATTGGGTGTGAAGTTAAAATGAATATAGGAACTTCCCACCTCACTGTGATTTTTACGACCGGTTCCCCCGGCCATCAGACAATCGCAAAAATTAATCAAGCTTCCCAGGGTAACAAACGGAAAAAGGATGGTGTGTTTTGTCCCAACGGTATGCGCTATGCTCGCCTGCTCCTCAAAAATACTTGCTTCGCGTACATGCGATCCCAAACCGGCTTTGGCGTTTGCCAGAAAAACAGCATCTTCAAAAAAACCGCCTTTGAGCTCAGCCTCAGGGCCGATCTGACAGTTCTTAAGGGTCGTCGGCGCTTCGAACCCGATTCGGGCGTCTCTTAAAATTAGCGTGGTGTCACCAAAGATTTTGGAGCCGGCGTGTATAACCACACCCTGACCTGAAATCCTACCGAGATCAACTTCTTCTCCGATTTCAATGCTATCCGGACAGTCAATGCGAACACCCTTATCGATTAACTGCGATACCTTTGATTCTGTTTGGTGTGTCATGCCGCAACCTCAATAATCCGACCCTGATTGATCGTAAATAAAATGAAAACCGGCGTAACGTTTTAAAAACCGGATTAAAATTTGCTTTTGTTATTTTGCCTCACATCATCTTTAATGCGTTTCACATGTCCGCGACCCAATCCCTTGACCTCACAACCCAGCTCAAAATAGCGTCGGATTTTTTTATCATCGAGCACACCGAAACAATCGACGATCGCAGCAGGTCGGCCGGTCATTTTTACGACGTCATCGGGATTGAGGTCGAGATACGCTTTGTGCCGCACGGCGAAAATCACCGCATCGGCAAATTTTAAGGCCGTGGCGAAATCTGCGTGGACCCGGGTTTCATCGAGCTTGTCCTGATTTCGGAAAAATTGCTTCATGGAATGATTCGGTGCCGGATAGGTATCCTGTTTTTCAAGTTCCCACCAGTGCTTTACGTACGGATCATGTACGGCGATCTCTGCGCCCATTTCGGCTAATTTGCGAACGATGATCTCCGAGCCGCTGTAGCGCGTGTCGCCAACGTCCTCCCGATAGGAAGCGCCCAACAACACGATTTTCGAAGCGGCAACGATTTTTCCCATGTTGCGCAGGGCATCTCGAACCTGCTGCGGCACCCGCAATGCCCGGGTGTCATTGATATCAATGGCAGCAGGGGTAATTTTAAACACATCATCCTCAAAGCCCATCAGCGTATGATAGGCCCAGACACCCAATCCGCCATCTTTGGGCAAACAATAGCCCCCGATACCCGGACCGGGGAAAATCATATTGGAATGGGTCGGTCGAATTTTAATGGCTTCAATTACTTTGATCAGATCCACGCCATTGCGTTCGGCAAACACACTCCATTCATCTAAAAAGGCAAGAATGGCGGCCCGGTACGAATTTTCAACGATTTTGCAGGTTTCACTTTCAATCGGACGATCCAGCACGGTAAGCGGGTATTTTTCCACATTGAGTATATCGGATAAAAATTCCCGAACACGTTCCCGGGCGGCTGCATTGATACCACTGCACACCCGCCAGAAATCACGCACCGAAGCCACATAATTGCGCCCCGGCATCACCCGCTCAAACGAATGCGCCAGGAGCGGTTCGACATCAGTCAAACCCCGTTTGCCAAAGGCTTTTTTCATGATCGGATAGGCCACATATTCAGTGGTGCCCGGTGGTACCGTCGTTTCAATTAAGACCAGGCACTCTGGTTTAATTTTTTCCCCTATAATCTTAAGACTGGCTTCAAGGGCAGCGATGTCGGCATGGCCCTGTCGAACATCTCCGAATGTCTCTTTATAATAGTCGCATTGGACATCAACGATCACGACATCAGCCAGGCTAAGTGCTTCGTAAGTAAAGGTGGCAATCAATGTTTTTTTCTCTTTGACACAACGTTCAATCAGCGGTGCCACTTCGGGATCCTCGGCTTCAACCGGTGCAATGCCTTTATTGATATAGGGTATCTTCCAGTAGGAGCGGGTTGAGGGGCGCTGCATGCCGATGACAAATTTATTGGGATTGCCGCTTTCCGCATCGACTGAATCGGCTACAACGCCGGCCATCACTGCCCCGACGAAACCAACGCCCATAACCACGACGATTTCTCTCCCCTTTAATCGCTGTTCTTTAGCAATTTGCTGCAAACGCCTAAATTCCTTCTCATAATCTTTTTCCTGTGGTAATTGAAAAACTTCGCCCGCCGGACAAACCGAAACTAACGATTCAGGTGAAGAACTTTTCCGTTCTTTCGGAATCTGCATGATTTTTCTCCGTTCTGATCTGATGGTTGGAATTCAACAAATGACTTCTATAACCTATCTCAAAAATGCAATTAACACCCGATGATAAAATCTTAAAAAAGTGCTTACAACAACAAATGAGCTAAAATTAAAAATAAATTTTATCATAAGCCCCGGTTAAATCAAAGAAAATTTATTGCCGATGCGCATTCACCTATTTTTTCAGGTTCACATTGAGTTCGGCGGTTTCGCATAATGATTTAAAGCGTTTATATTATAGCTTGAATTTTATGACCGGAAGCAATAAGCAATAGACAATCGATTTGCTCAGGAGGTAGAAATGGTCCGACGTTTTAGCGTTTTTTTTGCGTGTCTGGTGATCTTTGTCTGGGTTTTGGCCTGCACAACAACGCCTAAATTTAATTTTCCGCCAGGCTCCCGGGTGGGGATAATTAATCTTTTGGAATCTTATGCAACCCATCAAAATTTTAGCAGCTTCGCGTCGAAGAATTTTACAAATACCTATCCGGTTGACTGGGATATGCCGGCGTACGCGGAGGGAAAATTAAAAACGCTCCTGCAAAAAGATGCTCGCTTTACAATTGTAGAAATGAAAGTTTCAGAACCGCTGACAAGTGAAAAGCTCCGTCTCAATATGATTGAGCAGATTATTTTATCCGAATCAGCCCCCCCGACAGTTCCGCCGCAGGGTGCCAGGTTATTAGATACGGTTTCGGACCCGTATGATGTGCAGGCCGTCGTTGTCATCGGCAGCTATTCCGGTCCCAGTCCTTTCAAAAGTGCAGAAGAGCCCTTTGAACTTCAAGGATACGGTTTGTTTACCAGGAAGTTGTTTGCCGGCAAATTTGGGCAAATCCTTGGCGGCTTTTTTTCGTTTCGAAAAGTCTATGCATATGCTCAAATCGGCGTGGTCGTTTTTAAGGTACAACCCGTAACTTATATTGGCGCAGCCAGAACGATAGTGAAAGGCCGGCATCTCAGGCCTATCAAGGATTTTAACTGGGAAGCAGATCTTCGAAATCTTCCCGAATCCGAACTCGACAAAGCCAAAACCCTTATCCAGGGATACATAAACGATGCGGTAAATAAGGCCCTTCGAAATGCCAACCTAACGGCATCCACGCCCCCCCGGACCGACAGTCAAATTGATGCACCGCCATCGCAATAAACTTATGATTATTCAAGCCGTAAGCGGTTTAAAACAGGAGTCTGTTTAAAAAAGATAACCAAGAATTTGTATTAATTACGAAACCTTAAATCGATAGCCCGATTTTTGAGGTTGAAAGACAAATAAAGTTATGATCTAATAAAATAAAGTCAGAGACCCGCCGCATCGGCATTTGCTTTATAGCCCTTTGATATGGAAAGGATTTGTAATTGATGGCACGCATACTTATTATCGATGATGAACCCCAAATTCGATCGATGCTTCGATTGATGTTAGAACGCGTAGGATATGAAATCGCCGAAGCCCCCGACGGTATAGAAGGGATTCGCAAATACCGGGAGAACCCGGCGGATCTGATCATTACGGATCTTATTATGCCGAATAAAGACGGTATTGGTATGATCATCGATTTAAAGAAAGAGTTTCCTAAAGTTAAAATTATCGCCATGTCTGGAGGGGGGGTAAATCGACCTGAAGGTTACCTGGATGGGGCCAAGAAATTGGGCGCTACACGCACCCTGACAAAACCAATTGATAGAGATGAAATGTTGAAGGCGGTTAAAGAAACGCTGAAAGACGTTGCGACTCCCGCCGAATCACCTTCTTGATGCTTCAGCCGCAAACTACCGACTTTTACATAAGCCATCGCTGGTCAGCAAGAATCCATTATTTTGTCCTCGCACCGCTTATCCAATCATAACCAATTAAAATATCAAGAATATTTCATAACATTATTTTTACTATTTACAAATTTTTGCAGATTGTTGTAATAGAGTTACTTTGGGACTTACACGTTCATCGATAGCACTAAACTCAGGGAAAGAGCGCGTGAAGAAAATAGCTTTCGCATGCCTGGTCATTTTTTTAGTACCGTTAAAACTAGAAGCTGATATCATCTACTTTAAAGATGGAATGAAAACTGTCTGTGAGGGCCGCGCCTGGGAAGAAGGCCAGGAAGTCAAATGTGAATACCACGGTTTAATCTTAACGTATCAAAAGAATGACGTTGATCGAATTGAGAAAATAGAAAGTGAAAAGCCGTCCGCCCAAAACCAGACGCCATCAAAAACGACCTCGGGACTTGCCAAACAATCGCCTGAAATCAAGCAG
>JASFGZ010000179.1:0-8459 GCA_050123495.1 Desulfobacterales bacterium | reverse complement strand
TCTTGTCATGGATGCCCTATCCACGCTTCCGCCGGTGACGGTCGTCCAAAGCTGGGACGGCACCCGCAAAACCCGTATTGAAAAAAACCAGGTCCTTTTCGGTCCCGGACCCACTCCCCCCAACTATACCGATCCCGATACCCTGGAACGGCGCAAGTATGTCAGAAATGACGCGTCCGTAGTGGCGCGCGTCTGTGAAGCGCTGCCGAACATCGGGTTTGTGCAGTCGTTGGGGACCATCAGTGATGTGACGGTTTCCCTGGCGGATGTGTATGAGTTTGCGGAGATGATCCAGAACACGACCAAGCCCATTTTGACCTGGTCTTACACCCGCGATACCTGCAGCGACATTCATCAAATCGCCATCGCCATGGCCGGCAGCGAAGCGGCGTTTAAGCAATGCCCGAATTATGTCTTCTACGGTGAACCGATCTCACCGCTGTTAAGCGATTTTCACGCCATGGACAAGTGCATGTACAATGCGGAGAACGGCATCCCCCAGGTCTACACCCCCTGCTGTATCGGCGGTGCCACGGTTCCGGCTACCCACGCCGGCCAGCTGGTGTGTGCATTTTCCGAGTCGATGCTCGGGGTGGTGGTTGCCCAGCTGATCAATCCCGGCACGTGCGTGATTATGGGCGGCGTCCAGTCCATAATGGATATGCAACATTCGGTCTATGCATACGGATCGCCGGAACTGAGTCTGATGAGTGCAGCGCTCACCGAGATGGCCCAATACGTGGGGCTGCCCATGTTCTCCACCGCCGGTTGTACCGACACCAAGACGCTGGATGCCCAGGGCGCTATCGAAGCCGCCACTTCGGTTCATTCGGCCATGCTCAGCGGTGCTAATTTCATTCATGACGTCGGTTACTTCGAATCCGGCATGACCGGATCCGTTCTCCAGCTCGTCATGGCGGATGAACAAATCGGCATGAGCCACGTTGTGGCTAAAGGCATTGACGTCAATGCCGAAACCCTGGCGGTGGAGGAAATTTGCGCTGCGGGACCGGGCGGCGAATATATGGACAGCGACCATACCAAAAAATTTGCCGCCGCGCTCTGGCAACCCACGCTCATGGATCGCCAGAGTCATGACGATTGGGCTGCGCAGGGCAAGACAACCATGCGGGACCGGGTCATCGAGAAGGCGCGTGACATTATCGCCAACTTTGAAGGACCCATATCCAAGGTGCCCGAAGACGCCAAGAAGAAAATCGACGAAATCCTGCAGGCAGCCGAAGCTCGCGAGGCCAAAAAAGCCGAGTCAAAGTAAGAACTTCGTTCGCTTCGCTCACAATTTGAACAATGGAATGGTGGAATATTGGGTACATTGGTGTTCCCTACCTTGCAGTTATACGTTTTTAACACATTATTCCAGTATTCCAACATTCCATGGAAGCGGCATAAACCAGGAGCTATTAAAAAATCCTTAATTTCAACAAATTGCAGAATTTGCTAAACGTTTAAATATGAGGATAAAAAATGAACATGCAAATACCTGAATTGCATTTTCAGCCTAAACTGCAGGTGATTAATGACGACCAAATCCGGCATATTCACATGGCCACTTTGGAAGTTTTAGAGCGAACCGGTGTGAAGATGACGCATCCACGGGGATTAGAATTGCTCGACGGAGCCGGCGCCAGAGTGGCGGGTGACCGGGTTCGCATACCGGCCTGGATGGTCGAGGATGCTATCCGCAAAGCGCCGTCCCGGGTTGTATTGGGAAATCGCAATGGCGAGCGCTGCGTCTTTCTGGAGGAAGACAAGTCCTGGTTCGGCCCCAGTTTGGATTGTATTGACTATTTGGATCCCATAACGGATGAGCGCTCGCGCTTTACCAGCGCGCATTGCCGGATCACCGCTACCCTCGCGGATGCATTGCCCAATTTCCATTGGTCCATGATCATCGGTATGGCCGACGATCAGCCGCCCGACATCGCCGATCGTGTGATTGTGCGACAGGCGTTGACCTATTGTGAAAAGCCGCTGGTCTTCTGCTGCAAAGATACCAACAGTGAGCGCGACATTTACGAAATGGCCATACTGATCTGCGGCAGCAAAGAAAACTTTGAAAAGGCACCGACGATTGTTCAGTACTCCGAACCCATTTCGCCCCTGGAATATTACGACCCTGCCGTGGATAAAATGCTTTTCACCGTCGAGCACGGTATTCCCCTGATCAATTTTCCGGCCCCCCAGGCCTGTGGTTCGGCCCCAGCCACTTTTGCCGGTACGATCGTGCAGGGAAGTGCGGAATCTTTGAGCGGTCTGGTGCTGGCCCAGATTGCGCGTCCGGGGGCGCCGTTTATATACGGTGCTTTTACAACTATCATGGATATGCAGACATCGGTTTTTTCTTACGGCGCACCTGAAATGGCTTTGATGGTCGGCGCCATGGCACAAATGGCCCAGTATTACAAATTGCCCTTTTTTGGTACCGCCGGCAGTACCGATGCCAAATTCTGTGATGCTCAGGCCGCTGCCGAAGCGACCTTACAATGTCTCAGTTCCGCTGCGATTGGGTCCGGCTTGATCCATGACTGCAGCAGCTGGATGGACCACGGATCGTTGGTCTCGCCGGCATTTATGGTGCTGGTTAACGAAATCCTGCATAATGTGAACCAATACATGCGGGGTGTGCCGGTCACGCAAGAAACCCTGGCAATTGATTTGATCGATCGTGTCGGACCCGGCGCGCACTACCTGCAAGAAGAGCATACCATGGAACATTTCCGCGAGGTGCGGTATTCAAAGCTTTTTGAACGTTCGGTTTACGACCAGTGGAAAGAGATGGGCGCCAAACGCTTCGAAGAGCGGCTGCGTGATCTCACCCAGGAAGCCATGGCGCACCAGCCGGCACCGTTGGCTCCAGATGTCATCAAAGAGCTGGACCACATGCAAGCACACTGGAAATAGTTAAACGTCTGGGAATTTCTATAAATTATTGTAAATATATTAGATTTATTGAGGTCTGAGTTTTTGCCCTACCTATGGAATAATGGAATGTTGGAACACTGGAATACTGGTTTATGAGCGGTAGCGTGTCGAACAAAGAAAACGTTAACCGGCTTATTCTATTTTCTCTATAAATTTTTGCAGCGCCCTGTCCACGTCCGCAGGCAGCTCCGGTGCCTCATAGGTTTCCAAAATTTCTTTATACTTTCTATTGGCTGTTTCCATGCTCTGGGGAGAGCCGCTCGTCTGCCAGGTGACAAAGTCATCACGGTTGGATAAGCGGGGTTGATAAAATTCGGTTCTAAAATGATCGAAGGTGTGATCCTTGTCCAGGAAATGACCACCGGGACCCACCGCCTTGATAACATCCAGTGCCAGGGTATCCGGATTGACTTCAATACCTCTTTTGATCCTTTTCACCATTCCGCACATTTCATCATCGATGATAAATTTTTCATAGGACATGCAGTTAAAGGATTCCAGAATGCCGGCGCTGTGCAGCACAAAATTTATGCCGCAGGCCTGGGCTATTGAAAGGCTCATCATGGACTCATAGGAAGCCTGGGCATCAGGTGATTTAGCGTCGCAAACCGCCCCACCACCTCGTACCGGCAACTTGTAATAGCGGGCTATCTGAGCCGTCGCCGCAGTATTCATGGCCATTTCGGGCGAACCGATACTCAAGGTGCCGTTACGCATTTCGGTGTTGGAAGATGCACCTCCAAAGATCACCGGCGTGCCTTCGCGTACCAGCTGAGCCAGTACAATTCCGGCCAGAACCTCGGCGTTTTGCAGTGCCAGGTTGCCTGCCAACGTAACCGGCCCTGTCGCCCCGGCGATTGCCAATGAGGCGATCAGCGAAACTTGACCGGCCGCAGCATATTCCATCAGGGCCCCCAGCATCCTGCCGTCGTATTTCAGCGGTGTCAGCGGTCCAATGACACCCATAATTCCGGGGGTTGACTCAATTTGCTCCCGGCCGCCGAACACGATAGCCGCCATTTGAATGCAATCACGGGCGGCCCGGGCGCCCATGGTGCTGCCCATGAAACATTTATCCGAATATTTAACAGCGGTATAAACCATCTGGGCATGGCGAGTCTCGTAGGGCGCATCGGTGGGTTCAACGACCGTGCCGCTTAAAATATCCTGGTTGGCGCTGGCACCGGTTAATTTGACAAAGTTTTCAAAGTCTTTCAGTGTTGATTCGCGCCTGCCGAATTCCAGATCGGTGACAAAAGCAGAACCGTAACCGGGCGCAAAGACCGTATTACCGCCGCCGATAACCAGATTGTTTTCCGGGTTGCGTGCATGCAGGGTAAAGCGGCGGGGCGCTTTTTTAATTTGGGCTTCAACCAGCCGGGGTGGGAAAAAGACGCGCTGGCCGTCGACCCTTGCGCCCCCTTTTTTAAGCACCTCCAGCGCCTGTGGATAGCCAAAATCCAACCCGATTTCTGCCAAGATCCGCAACGAGGTTTCATGAACCTTCTCAACCTGAGTTTTGGTCAGAATTTCAAACCGTTGCATTCGGTTTATCCTTTCAACAAAATTCTAAGAGCTATTATTGAGAAATTATTTTCATGTCAAGCGAAAAGACAGGGGGCACCGGTTCTTTATAATAGAGTCGCTCTCCGAAAATCTTGACAAGTAATATTACCTGTAATATGAATTATGTTATACTAAGTAAAAAGGAAATATTTATGAAAGCGCTAAATTTTTCAATTTCCCTTAACCTCTCGATCACGCTCAAGGAAGATAAAGCGAGCATCAATATCGAAAATGTCGATCTACTGCCGGCCGTCGTTTCATTGCCGGTGCGCCTGGATTCCCGTTATAAGACAGATTCGACCAGGACCAATAAAAAGACGATCCATGATATCATCCTGCAAACGGCCAAAAAGTATGTGTTGGATTCCGGTCAAAACAGGTTTACCGGGGCCAAGCTTTTCAATCTATCCCTAGTGCAGCACCCCGGGTTAAAAAGAAACACATTTGCAGCGCGGGTCATTGCGGCTGCACCCAATCACCCCTCCCACCGGCATTCATCGAATCGCAAAGATTATTTTACCTACCTGGGAAAGGGTTCCTACAAACTGAACCAGAAGTATCTGGGCATTCCTGCAGACCAGATATTGCCCCCTTCAGACCGGGTTCGGGACCATGTTAAACGAAAATATGTCGATCCTGCCAGAAAAGCCGGTAAAAAGAGCCTGTCCATACGGATCGGCGATATCCACAGAGAGCTCGGTTTCTTGAGGCGCATCCCGGTCGTTTGTTCGGCGCTCAGATCCCGTAAATTTCAAAAGAATTGTAACGTCGAGCTCGCATATGTCGATGGCATCAACAATACCACCACCGCAACATTTACCTATCGACTCAAAAAACAGTAGTCCATCACGCCTCATCCACTGCGTTTGGGAGTGATCCGGACCGACAGCTCATCACAACTCTTTTCCGCATGTTCCGTTACCTTTTGCCGGTAATCAACTGTTTACCCATTTTGATTGTATCAGCAATCTCGGACCGTAATTTAGCTTGTGGCGTTACAGTGGAAAAAGTTGAAGATAAATTGCAGAGTGTTGAAGATATACTTCTTAAATTGATTAACCAATTTTCTCATCTCTTGGATGTCAGTATTTCTGCAGCAATTCTACGATCGGTTGATGACCCTTTTGAGAAGCCATCTGCAACGGTGTCACACCCCCTTCATTTTTAGCATTAACATCTGCGCCCCTACCAATAAGCAGTTCGACTGCCTCCTTTTGACCGGCCAAAGCAGCCAGGTGCAACGGCGTCATACCGTCTTTGTTTCTCGCGTTGATTTCTGCTCCATTGTCGATGAGTAGAGCGATGGTTTCATTGCTGCCTGTCAGTGTAGATACATGCAATGGGGTTAAGCCATTTTCACCTATCGCATTGATATGTGCGCCTTTATCGATTAGCAGCGCGACTGTCTCTTTATGGCCGCCCCACGCAGCTGCATGCAGTGGAGTCAATTCGCGCCCATCTCTGGCATTCACATTGGCGCCTTCGGCGATAAGCAGCGAGGTTATATCCGGATAACCCCTTACAGCAGCTAAATGAAGGGGTGTCTCCCCGGATTTATCCCTGGCATTGACATCAGCTCCAGCTCCAATTAAGGCTTCAACGGTGAGGAAATCATCCCTTTTAATGGCTTCGTTGAAGGACAATTGTGAAGGCGCTTTTTTAGTAATTAATTTCGCTCGTGTCGGCTCATCTAATTGTCCTGACACAGGCAATCCATTGTCCCGTTGAAAACGCTTTAAGGCCGATGTGGTTTTTTCCCCCCAGATTCCATCCGTACCGCCGGGATCGTACCCCAACTCTTTGAGCTTTTTTTGCACCTGATAAACATCACCATCGCTTGATTCTGCGTATCCAATTGGCAATAGACTTGCAGAAAAAATAATCATCAAAATTGCTGTCGTAATCTTTATCATTTGAGCCATTGCGATAAATGCCTCAAATTACTGCTTTGACGGAGATTGCATTATGAAAGCAAAAATTTTGCTCACCAATTAACCAGCTAATTTGACTGATTTAATCAGGAGGCATTTGTGCCTCAAGGTTTTGAGCTTTTTCCTTTAGAAGAAAGTGATAAATGAGGTCACAATAACGATCTAGCTCAACCATTCCTTTCCCTGATACGGCGTAGCGCCAGAAACCATAAAGTTTTGCCAGATTGATCATGCGCTGGCTATAAGATTTCCAATTAAAATGTTCTCGGACTCTTTTAATTCCATTTTCTGATATTGTTTTCCAGTAATTCTTATCCTTTTTGCAATACGTTACAAAATTTTCCAGGCTTTTCGCGATCAGTTCGGGCTTACTGGTATTCATTAAAAAACCATTGACACCATATTCAATGATTTCCAGCGGCCCTCCGAATTTAGTTGCAAATGTGGGAAGTCCGGAAGCCATGGCTTCGATGATCGTGAGTCCAAAGGCCTCAAATAACGCGGGTTGCACGAAAATCCCTTTGTGATCAGCAATAATGCGATACACCTCGCCGGTATCGAGTTTATTGATGCTGGGCAACCAACGCAATTTACCATGCAGATTATAACTTTCGATGAGGTCATAAGCTTTGGTGATCTCATTTCGTTCTTCAGAATCACTGGAATCTTCGACATGAATGGTACCAGCTGCAAAAATGAGGTTGCAAAAACTCTGAATCTTTTTGCTCACACCAAACGCCTGAATTAAGCCGGTGATATTTTTAATCTTGTCGAATCGAGCCATTGTGAAAATGGGCATTTTATCCGGATGATCCAAACTGCCGTATATATCTTCTGAATGATCGTCAAACAGCCGACTCTCCCACTGCTGCCATTTTGTCTGTATTCTTTTTTCCTTTTGGTAATATGGAAAATACAATTCTTCGTCGACTCCGGGGGGGATGACATTAAATTTGGGAGCAAACAGATTAACGCCGTTTACAACCTGGTAAAGTTGCGGCAGTGAAAAAAACTGGTAGGATTCATACTGCCCCATCGTATTTTCGGTGCCTATGATTTCCTGCAATGTACTGGTGATAATAAAATCCGATTTATTCATAGAAAAAATATCCGCTGTATATTGCAGGGAAAAATGGTAGTCTTGCTCGTTTTCCTGCCAGTGCAAATCGGAAAAGGCATACTTTGTCTTTTCAAGTGCATGTGCAATGGTGCATTGAATGACGTCGAACTTATCGGAAAGCAAAGAGGCCACCAGGTTGCCGTCTGAATAGTTGCCGATGATGAGGTCCGGGCGTCCCTCAAATTCACTCAGCAATTCTCTGGAGGCATCTTCGGCAAAAGTTTCCAGATAAGGCCAGATTTTAAATCGTGAAACCCAGTGTTTGACGATGTTATATTGACTGTCTCTGAAAGGCACTCTCAGAATATAGCTGTTATCGGTCTGGAAAATTTCTTCCTGGCGCTGATCGCAGGTTGTGTTTTGTGCTTCAGGAATCAAACGGGTCAACACGACGATTTTAGGTTCGACATCAAGTCCTGTAAGTCTAATTTCTTCGGATAAGTGCTTTTCGAGAGCTCTCACCTGATCAAGGATATAAATTACCTGGCCGCCGGTATCCGGCTTGCCGAGCACATTGGTTTGTCCGAACCATCCATGCGGAGAAATGATCGCAATTTTCGAGATGAGAGGCATGGGCACGCGGGATATAAAATGTTCCAGCAGATGGTCGGTTGGTTCACTGACGAGATCGAGCAAGGTTTGAATTGTTTCTAATATCCGACCCACGGTGTTACCCCAGCCAACTTCAAAACCTTCTTTCTTCATACGCGTTTCAACGCTGCTATATGGGGCTTCTGGTTTTTTACGTTTCAACCATTCCAGCATTTTTTCAAGCTTATTGTAAAATGTGTCTAAATCTTTAATTAGCGCGCCGTTGACGAGTAATTGTCGGCCGTTGTGCTGGTGAAGTTGAATGAACTCAAACAGCTTTGCATTCCATTCATCGGATCGGCTGAAAA
>JASFGZ010000178.1:0-8471 GCA_050123495.1 Desulfobacterales bacterium | reverse complement strand
AGGCTTTACCCTGGTGGATATTCTGGTGGGGCTTGCCATGGCGTCGGTATTGATGGTGGCCATGGTCAGCCTTTTTACCAGCATGGGACGGTCCTATACCATCCAAAACGTCGCCGCCGACGTGCAGCAGGTCGCCCGCGGCGGTGTCGAGTTGATGATACAGGAAATACGGATGGCGGGGTTGGATCCCAGTGGCAGCGCTGCTGCCGGAGTTGTCGATAGCTTTGACAGGGATAACGGTTTTCACAAGGATCATGATGGCCAAATCGCACCGACCGATGCGAACAATTTTGCGTTCACGATGGATACAGATCAGGATGGGCGCATCGATCACTGTACCGATGATGACTCGGATGGATGTCCGGCCGAGGATGATAACGTTGAAAACGAGTTGATTGCCTACCGCATAAACGATGGCGCGCTGGAAAAATACAGGGGCGCCAGCGCTCGATGGGAAGATTTAACCGAAAACAATGTCTCAAATCTGAGTTTCACGTATTACGATGAAACCGGGGCGGTGACCACTGCACGGGATGCCATCCGAACGGTGGAAATCTCGATGACCGTCCAGCTGCCCGCCGGACGCGGTGGAACCGTAAGCCGGACATATTCCACCCGGGTTCGATGTCGCAACATCGGATTGTGATGATATATGTAAGCCATAACGAATAAAAGGAACCACGCCATGGAAAAACTCGTAAAACCGGTGAATAATGAGCAAGGCTATTTTCTGATCCTAGCGACCATAATGCTTTTGGCGTTGCTGACAATTATCAGCATCGCCGCCTCTAATACGGCCAACACAGAAGTGCAGATTGCAGGCAATGACACCTTGTATCAACGCAATTTATATCTGGGGGAAGGCGCTGCGATGGAAGCCATTGACCGCCTGCAAAACGATCCGAACCCCCGGGGACTGCCTTTTGTTGAATCAGGCATTCAAACAATCGATGATGATAATTTTACGGATAACTGGGAGACGACATCACAGGCGGTTACAACCACGATGGATGCCAGCGGGAAAACCCGTTTCCGGGTCGGCTACGAGGGAACGCCTGCGGGGTATTCGCTGGGCATCGGCAATCCCAGGGTGCATGGATTTGCAGTCTACGGTCGCACCGAAAAACAGGGTGTAACCACAATCAAGATCGGGTATCGGAGAGTTTTTTAGCACGCATTGAACTGCAGGAGACTGCTTATGTTTAAACAAGACGACATTGATTCTTACTTGCAAAAATTCGGATATAAACACTGGCTGCGGATACTCGCCATTGGGTTTTGCATTTTGACAGCCGGTATTTTGTTCTTCGGGGCCATGCTGGCACACGGCGAGGTTGATCTGGCGGATGTACCGATGTTTACCAAAATGAATCCGCCCGCCACCAACCTGATGATTTTGCTGGATGACTCCGGGAGTATGACTTTTGAAATCCTGGTCAGAGGCGGATATGACGGGCAATTTCCAAACCCGGATCCTGAAACTTCAGATACACAGGGATTCTGTTATGTCTTCGATAATATGGGCGATGGCTACAATATCGATCAATCGTGGAGACAGATGGATGCAGAGAGCAGAAAATACTGGCGTTCTCAGTGGCATGAAGTCAATGCGGTTTATTACAACCCGAATGTTGTTTACGAGCCCTGGCCCAGCTATGAAGGTAAAACCTTTGAACCTGCTGATAAAAATAACCCCCTGGTTCATCCCTTGCAAACAAGAAGGCTCGATCTGGATGAGGCGTCTTTTACGGTTGATCTTGATCTCGGTGGTGATGGGATTGTGGATGAAACGCTCACGGTTCCATGGGCGCATTATTTTGTCAGAGCCCTTGATGATACCGTCTATCTGGTGATCATGGAAGATGGCGACGTCTCATATTATATGTTTACCCGCGACGGAGGGGACCTGCCGAATGACAAGATAGAAACGGTTACACCCGCGTCTTTTCCGCCGGCCGACATCGAGCGGACCTATGATCAAGCCCGCCAGAATTTCGCCAACTGGTTTACCTATGGCCGCCGGCGCGAGTTTGTTGCCAAGGCCGCCATCGCCCGGGTGCTTAAAGAATTAGACGGCGTGCGGGTAGGCATACTGGGCATTAACGACCGGGTCATTATTCCCCTAAAACCGGTTAATGCGGTTATCGGCGGTGAACTCAGGGACGAAACGGATGCGCTGATTGAAACCCTTTATGCCTATAAATCCGGCGGCGGCACGCCGCTAAAAAAAGGTTTGGAGAAGGTCGGTGAATATTACCGGAAAAACGACGGTAACCTGGAAGGTGAAAAGGGAGAGGCCCCCTATCCGGAAGACGGCGGTGCCTGCCAGCAGTCGTTTACCCTGGTGGTGACCGATGGCTATTACAGCGACAATTCCCACACCTCGGTGGGCAATGCCGACGGTGATAAGGATAACGAAGAATGGGGCGGTGGAAAACAGCCCTATACCGATGCCTACAAAGACACTCTGGCCGATATCGCCATGCATTATTATGCGACCGACCTCATCCCGGCACTGGACGATAAAGTGCCGACCAGTAAATGGGATGGCGCCCCCCATCAGCACATGGTTACTTTTGCGGTGGCCTTCGGGGTTTCCGGCACCCTCAACCCGGAAGATTACGAAGATGACCGCACCAGCGCAGACTACATGAAATCAAAAACCACCGGCGATTACGTGGTTTGGCCCGACGTACCCGGCGATCGCCGGGCGGAGTCCATCGATGATCTGTGGCATGCCACCGTAAACGGCAGGGGAGTATTCGTTAATGCCGGCGAACCCCAAAAGCTGGTTGAAGGGTTAATCCAGATTATCAAAGACATCAAGGGCCGGCAGCCGACTTCATCTGCCTCGGTAACGGTTAACGGCGACTGGCTGTTTGGCGAAATCGGACCGGATGTGCTTATTTTTCAGGGCAGCTACAGCTATGTCGATAATGAATGGGCCGGGGAGGTGAGTGCCTACCGCCTGGATCAGACCACCGGAGGGGTGATTACCGAGCCACCGGTGTGGCTGGCGTCCGAAAAGCTGCAGGCCAAGGCCTGGGATACCCGCAAAATTCTCACTTTTGACGGGGGCACATCGGGCCAGCGATTTGATTACAGCGAATTAACCGGCGACCAGAAAGTCAAACTGGGCCCTGAGGGGAAAAAGGTTGTCGAATTTATCCGGGGCAAAGACCCTGACAGCGACGGCAATCGAAGCAACATGCTGGGAGATATTGTGCACTCCTCGCCCGTATTTATCGATGACGTTGTCTATGTGGGCGCCAACGATGGCATGCTGCATGCGTTTAAAGCCATCGACGGAACCGAAATCTTTGGATACGTGCCCTATCTGGTATTTGATCACCTGAAGGATCTTGTCGATCCGGACTACGATCACCGCTTTTATGTGGATTTGACGCCCACCGTGCAAAAAGGCGAGGAGCTGCTGAGCGGAGCCGGAGAGCAGACGATTCTGGTGGGCGGCCTGCGTAAAGGCGGCATGGGGTATTTTGCCCTCGACATTACGAACCCTGACACCATGGGTAAAGATCAGGTTTTATGGGAATTTCCCCGACAGGATACGTCGACGGCGGACGTGGCTGATATGGGGTATTCTTACAGTAAGCCCGTTGTGGTGCAATCTTACCGCCCGGCCGATCCCTGGATCGTGATCTTCGGAAACGGCTATAAGAGTTCGAACGGCAACTCGGTGTTATTTATCCTTGATGCTGACAGCGGCGCTGTCATTCGAAAACTCGAAGCCGGTACGGGTCCGGACAACGGGCTTTCGAGCCCGATAGCGGTCGATGTAAATTTTGATGAGATTGTCGATTTTGTTTATGCCGGCGATCTTTTAGGCAATTTGTGGAAGTTTGATTTGACGAGCACCGATGTCGGGGATTGGGAAGTGGCATATGAAAAAGACGACGATGGGGTTCCGCTGTTTAGCGCCCTTGATCCGGACGGAAACCCCCAGCCGATCACCGCTAAACCGGATGTCATGTTTCACCCCGAAAGGCATGGATACATTGTCTGCTTTGGAACCGGAAAATTTCTGGGCAGCAGCGATTTTGATGATCAGAGTCTGCAGTCGATTTACGGCATCTGGGATTACGGAGACAGGGTTTTTCTACCACCTGACCGCTGGAGTGATGATGACAATAAAGAGTACCTGGGGATATTTAGAGATCCAAAAGAGGCGACCGAGCTTTCAAATCAGCCGGAAGCGGTCACGCTGCTCAAGCAGGAAGCTTCTGAGGTTCAGGTTGACTCCGGTGAAAATGTAATCATCGTGCGGGTTTTGACCAGTGAAGAACCGGAGTGGGCAACCATACCAGATCCCGACGATGGTATCCAGCTGCCGGATCCATCGGATCTTGTGGCCAATAATGCCGGCTGGTATCTGGATCTGGATGTTTACGCCGGGGAGCGGGTCATCAGTGATGTTATATTGCGGGATGGGGTATTAATTGTTATTGGCTTTATCCCCGAAACAAGTCGCTGCGGCTCGGGTGGTGACTCCGTCTTCATGGAATTAAATGCCTTCACCGGTGGCCAGCTTGCCGGCATCAACTTTGACATTCATGATGATGGCGGTGTTGGTGAAGATGATTATGTTGAAATTGAGGTCGATGGCAAGATGGTAAAAGTACCGCCTTCCGGAATAAAACTGGCGGGCAACATTCAACCGCCGTCGATCATCAAGCTGAATGAAACGACCGAGAAAAAATACTTGAGCGCCTCCAGCGGTGGAATTGTGGAGATAACCGAACGGGCTGCGAAAACCGGTATCGCATACTGGATGGAAATCCGACAGTAAAAACCGATAGCCGACAGATTCGTATCGGAAATATCATTTCTGAATACAAACAGCGCCTTTCGGCAAAAGCCGAAAGGCGCTGTTTTTTGGCCTCCGGTGCTGGTCTTGCGGCCCGGCTATCTGGTCCATTTCTAATTACTGATTGGGCGAATGTAAAGTTGCCCCCGGTTCGAACTCTTTATCGGCGTTGGTGACAATCACGGTGGCGGTGGTGTTTTCGGTGTGAATTACAAGTAATTCAGCAAACTCAACCGGAAGAAGTAGTGTTTTCTCGCTCCCTTTTGGACGAACGCGCTCTCTCACCTGATAGTAAACGTTGTAGAACTGTCCGGGCTGAACACCGTCTTTTCTGCCTTTATTCATAAAGGCGATCATGTTGTGGCCGATGAGTCTATTGTGCTCTTCCGCATCGATAATCCTGCCTTTCAGACCCTTGGGGCTGTCTTTTATGATCACCTTTGGTAAGCGCCGATAGTAGGGCATTAACATATCTTCAAGTTCTATAGGGCGATAGGCCTCGATAATCATCCCCATAGCATACATGGGCTCCACCTTTGTAATTTCCACAACACCGGTCAGCAGATGTTGAATGCCAATGTACGCATTGGTTCTTCGATCTTTGATAGGATCCAAGGGGCGATAGATGGTGTAACGCTTGCCGGGTACCAGGGTGAAATCGCCTTCCGGCCGAATATAGACAATATCTCCCATGTTTATCATTTCTTTTGTTTCTTGCACCTTAAATATGGCTCCATGCGGTGCCACCATCGTTTTGCGGATAAAGCCCACTCGGTCCAGGGCGGTGTAATTGTAGTAGATCAGATCATCCAGGGAAGGTTTTGGCAGAACCGGCTTTCCCAGTTTTTGTTCGGCGACTTTTTGGGAGCCTGTGCGCCGATACAGCCGGATTCGCTCTCCGGGATAAATACGGTGAGGATTGGCGATCTGACTGTTTTCCCGCCACATCTCCGGCCACAACCAGGCAGAGTCAGAAAATTTTTGGCTAAGATCCCAGAGCGTATCGCCTTTTTGAACTGTGTAGTAAAACCCGGTTTCGTGCTTAAATGCTTTTTCGCCTTCGGCCGCCTCAAGTGAAAAGGCGATTGCCAGAAGCATTATCATATAGATGGATACATACATTTTAACGCGCAAGTTTGTTTTGTAATTCATCTAAAGCTCCGCTTCGGTTTAAGGTTAACGTTATTTATTTACAGAATATTTATAATAAGATTACCTGTTTATGGCCGATTTGTCAAGTTTGACAAGCAGAGGGTGGCAGCATAAAAAAGCCCCCATGGCATATGCACAAGCCATGAGGGCTTTTTAAAGGTCATTTTAAAGCCGAAATGCTGAAGGGGTGCTTACATCATTCCACCCATTCCGCCCATTCCGCCCATTCCGGGAGCGCCGCCTCCGCCGGGCATGGGTTCCGGTTTTTCTTCGGGTTTTTCGGCGACCATGGCCTGTGTGGTTAGCATCAAAGAAGCCACACTGGCTGCGTTTTGCAGAGCCAGGCGAACCACTTTCGTGGGGTCAATGACACCGGCCTTCATCAGATCTTCGTAGGTGTCGCTGTCGGCATTGTAGCCAAAAGAACCCTGACCGTTTTTGACTTTATCGATAACCACCGATCCTTCCAAGCCGGCGTTGTTGGCGATTTGACGCAAGGGTTCTTCGATGGCCCGCATGATGACTTTGACACCCAGCTTCTGGGCGGCTTTGATTTTCATCTTTTCCAGAGCATCCAGGCAACGTACCAGCGCGACACCGCCGCCCGGAACGATACCTTCCTCTACGGCTGCACGGGTTGCGTTCAAAGCATCTTCAACACGGGCCTTTTTTTCTTTCATTTCGGTCTCAGTTGCCGCGCCTACATTAATCACCGCCACGCCACCGATGAGTTTGGCCAGCCGTTCTTGAAGTTTTTCACGGTCGTAGTCGGAAGTGGTCTCATCAATTTGAGCCCGGATTTGTTTGACCCGACCTTCGAGCGCTGAGCGCGAACCGGCGCCGTCCACGATTGTCGTATTGTCTTTATCGATGGAAATTCGTTTGGCGTTTCCTAGATCCGAAACAGCCAAGTTCTCCAGCTTAATTCCCAAATCTTCAGATACCACCTGGCCGCCGGTTAAAATGGCAATATCTTCCAGCATGGCCTTGCGTCTGTCACCAAATCCAGGAGCCTTAACGGCTGCAACCTGTAAAGTGCCCCGTAACTTGTTAACCACCAATGTCGCCAGCGCTTCACCGTCAACGTCCTCGGCAATGATCATGAGGGGTTTCCCCATTTTGGCAACTTGCTCAAGAATGGGCAACAAATCTTTCATATTGCTGATTTTTTTCTCATTGATCAAGATGTAGGGATCTTCCAGTGAAACCACCATCTTTTCAGGGTCGGTTACAAAATAAGGTGATAGGTAACCTCGATCGAACTGCATGCCCTCCACGACTTCTAAGGTGGTTTCCATGCTTTTGGCTTCTTCAACCGTGATGACACCTTCTTTGCCGACTTTGTTCATGGCTTCGGCGATGATATTTCCGATGGTTTCATCATTATTGGCTGAAATGGTTCCGACCTGGGCGATTTCGCGTTGATCTTTTGTGGTTTTGCTCAGCTTTTGGAGTTCTTTTACCGCCACTTCCACCGCTGCATCGACGCCCCTTTTAATCGCCATGGGGTTATTGCCGGCGGCAACAAGCTTTTGACCTTCTTCGTAGATCGAGCGGGCCAAAACCGTCGCTGTCGTTGTTCCGTCACCAGCCATATCGCTCGTTTTGCTGGCAACCTCTTTTACCATCTGGGCGCCCATGTTTTCAAACTTATCATCCAGCTCGATCTCTTTGGCCACGGTGACACCATCTTTGGTGACTGTCGGAGAACCCCAGGCCTTATCCAAAACGACGTTGCGGCCCTTGGGCCCCAAAGTAACAACCACAGCATCTGCCAGCGTCCTAACTCCATTAAGCATTAATTCACGGGCCTTCATGTCGTACTTAATTAATTTAGCAGTCATCTTCGTTTTACCTCCATCATATACTGAAATAGTGTTTTTTAATCGATGATACCAAGCACATCTTCTTCACGCATGATTAAATATTCTTCGCCTTCGATTTTTACTTCAGTGCCAGAATATTTGCCAAACAGAATTCGATCGCCTTTTTTGACCTCAGGGGCAATTCGTTTACCCTTGTCATCAACCTTACCTTTACCGACGGAAACAATCTTGCCTTCTGCTGGTTTTTCCTTGGCGGTATCCGGTATAATAATGCCACCTTTTGTTTTTTCCTCTTCTTTAACACGTTGCACTAAAATGCGATCCTGTAATGGTCTCAGTTTCATGGTACAAATTCTCCTTTTAGATATAATTGATCTTTCTTTGAAGTGTTGGAAGCCCTACCAAAATATCGCACGCCCCCATTTCAGATATGGGGCCACATTTCACCTCCCTTCAAATTAGTTTTAAATTCTAAAAATTGAATAAATCAATATTTTTAGGGAATTGGATCGAGCGAACGTTGAATTTTGTTGAAACATAATCACCCTTTCTTGTTTGTAAAGAGACATTCTCTGAATTTTTTCATGTTTTTAACAATTTTTTTTTAAAGACCCGAATGGCCCCCCTATGGGCTGTGAAAGAACCTGTCCCGAATCGAAAACACCTCA
>JASFGZ010000177.1:0-8478 GCA_050123495.1 Desulfobacterales bacterium | reverse complement strand
GGGAATAGAACCAATGATGCCGCTGTAAAAGATAACCGTCATTCCTTTCTTTTTGGCCTCTCCCATCTGATCGATAATCCGCCGGGCTTTTTTCTCAAGGTCGGCATGGGCAAATTTAACAGCTTCAAGATGCCTGGATTTGAATGATATTTCCACAGAACCGTCTGAGCTGCCGGAGATGTTAAAGACATCCCGCGTAAATTGAAAATGGGTATCAAACAATCTACGCTTTTGCTCCGGACCTCTCGAAATGATGCCGTCCACCTCTTTAAAGATTCGCGCAAAGGTGGTGGAAGCAAGCAGTAAATTAAGAATTTCTTTGGTGCCGTCGGATATTGCAACGACATGGTGATCGCCTCGAAGCGTCTTGACCAGGTCGGTTTTGCCCATACCCTTATCGGTTATCAGCAGCACGCCCTCAAGGGCTCTGCTCAAAACTTCATCTCGCCGGGCATCATCAATGCTCACCTTGGTAAATAAAGGCCCTTCCTTAAAGGCCACAATAATTTTATGGCCGAGTTTAGCCAGATATTTAATGATGACCAGATCCACCATTACCTCGCCGGCTTCATCGACCAGCCACAGAATTTTTTTATTCTGTACCGAACCGGATGAAGATCCCTTGTCGTGGATGCCGAGGAAATCAAGCAGCGCTTTTACGCCATTGCCCATCAGTTTGCGGGCAAACAGATTCAGATAATCCGCCTGTGAGAGCTGCTGCGCTGCATCGGATTCCCACAGCGATTTTTCCACAGACAGCGCGAATAAGCGCTTAATTTCGATGTGCTCCGCCAGTTCTTTTATTCCGGTCACGGTTGTCGGAGAGGGAAGTAAATCAGAGCTGTCGACATGGTTTATAGCGGCTTGAAACACCGGAGAATTCAGCACCTTGCTGACGCGACGGTTGCGGGTGACCTTCTCATCCATGTAGGGATCTTCGATCTGGGTACGGTTGAGGAAAATGGTGACCAGACGTTTTTCAAGCCGCGATGGGATCATAATTTCGTCGCGGGTTTCATGGCGGTGTTTGATCCTGATGAGCGACTCCAGATAACTGCGCTCCAGGTTGTCTTCGATTTGAAATTGGATCAGTTCCAGCATTTTCGCCAGCACCGCACGATAGTGCTTCTGAAGAAAGCGGGATTTGTTGCGGTTGATAATGGCCGCAAACATTTGATCCGAACAGGGATAATAGCGCTCATCTTCCTCTGTGTATACCATGAACCGAATCTGTTCCGGCGTGGCGGCATGTTCCGGATGGCTGAAATAATCCAGATGATTTTCGATAAAAAACTCTGTATACCAGGCGTCTTGTTCAGGGTTTTCGCCCAGTGGATAAGGCTTTTCGGCGTTAATTTCGGGTAGCTTGGCCGACACCGGTTTTTTCGATTTCATGTTTTCTCCTGAGTTGCTGAATACACTGTTGGTTGAAATTAAAAAAATTAGGGAATGTGATCAATAAGCTGGCTGAGGTCGGTCAGAACCAAATCCGCCGCCAGATTAACGCATCGGGAGTCATCGGTTCGCAACCGCAGCGACCTTGCATCACCTGCAAATAGGGCTGTCTGAAATCCAAGCTGTTTGGCCGGATAGATATCATTGAGCATGTCATTGCCGACATACAGCGAAGCAGCCGGGCGAAGGCCCATCGTGTTCATGACGGCTGCCGCCTGCTCAAAGGGAGCCAGCGATGGTTTGGCATGCCGCAGTTGATATGACAGAAAAATGAGCTCTGAATGAAATCCGAGATCTTCCGGCTTGGCGTGCAAAAACCACTCAAATAGCAGGGGTGTAAAAAACTGGGCGTTGGAGATGAGGCCCATCGTCAGGTTTTGTTCCCTGCAGACCGTCAGGGTTTTATCAAGATTGGGCATTGGAAATACGGGATTTACAATCAGCTCATATTCGATGGCAAAGCGCCGCACAGAATCGAGATCGCCGGTATCAAGGATTTGCTTCCATATTTGATCAATCTCAATTTCGGGATAATCGATGCCGTTTTCTATGAGCCGCCGGTGTTCATCTTCGATGGTCCGGACCAATTCTGCTGTCAGATCCCGGGGCGTTTTGCGGATTTTAAATTTCTGCAGTAAACGCTGGAGCTTGCGAGCTTCAGGCGCAGTTTTTCCGGCGACACTGATATCTCCCGCCGCGCTGATAAACAGCGTGCCGTAAATATCGAACATGACACATTGAATCGGTCCTGCTATCCGGCCGCCGGGTCGCATCGAGGTTGGCAGGGGAGACAGCGGCTGCATGTATTCTGATATTCGTTTATCGGTTACCATAATCGCCCCATTTGAGCAGGCTGAATTTCGTCAGATCCAAAAATTCCGCCAGCAGAATCTTTTTATCGATATGCTGTCGGACGCAATGTGTATTCACCCTCCCATAGATGGCTAAAAGTTTTTGCCGGTACAACGACATATTGTAATGGCGGATCACAGCATTGCGGTTGATTTTGACGATATCTTTTTCGTTGGGGACCCGGCCGACTTTTTTAAGAAATGGATTCAGCTTTAGCAGATCTTGACGATGGGCTTTATCCGATAAAAGCGCCAGGATCACCTTCCGCTGATAGTCTTCATTCAACAGCCCAAAGTCGATGGTGCCGTCCGCAGTGATAAAATTATAGGCACTTTGAATTCGATCTTCGTCGATTTGAATGTCAAATGATTTGCAGGCGTTCTGTATGGTGCGCTTCCATAGGTCAAAAAAGCCCTCCGATCCAACCGAGCGAATCGGCACATTCAGCTGACTGTACATGTGGTCAAGGCGAACGCCGTTCGTTTCAAAGTCACAGCAGATATCGGAAAGCGTTCGCCCCCACACGCATTTTTCAAAAAGCCAGGGTTCCAGAAAAGAGAAACCGAAGCCTTCCGTGATACTGGTGGTCAGCAGATACCGCGCCGAGCTGACAATGGCGTCAAACGGGCGTTTCAGGCCGGCATCAAATTCAACTCTCAGGTGTTGATCGGCCGAAAATGCGATCCAGTCTTTATAGCTTTCCACATCTGCCGGACTGTTCGGCGGCAGCGTGATCACCAGGGTTTCGTTGTTTTCGAAGAAAAGGGATAAAAGGATGGCTTCTCCGATATTTTTTCTCCGGATCCCCCGGATGGGGTAGACGACATAGGGACCTTCATCAGAAGAAGCAGATGGGCTGCCTGAAAGATTCACGGTGTTAAAGAGCTGATGCAGTCCCTTCTTTTTCAATCCGGCTTTGAGAAGGATCCGATAATCGCGGGAGTTGACGACACCGTAATGACAGTCGGCCGGATATTCTTCTGGAAAATAGGACAGGGGGCGTCCATCTTCAGCAAAATCATGAATCTGCAAAAACAGGGTGATATCCCTTTGTTGCAATTCTTTTAGAATTTTTAAAAAATTTTTATTTTTTGCCAGGATGGGATTGTGCACATGCAGGATGTCACCGGGACCGTTAAATCGCGTTTGGATGGCGTTAATTACGTCAATGGCAATATCTTTCGGATTGACAGGTTTCCGGTAAAGGGTGGAATAGGCCAGCTCCGGAATATGAACGGTTTCGACCGGAAATGCATCTTCAGGTTTTTCGCCGGTGATCACAAACATGTCGCAATCGTCTTTCAGTGCCGCCACCTGCTGCTTTAAACAGGTGGTTACACCGCCGGTCTTAAGATGATAATGCAGGAAGGCGATTTTCATGATGCACCTTGGAGCACTGATGAATGAGAATATGAAAACCTCCGATGCTTTCAAAATTCAGGTACGAAACCTTTAATTTCAGATAAATAATATCCCAAATCGGATTTGGCAACGGGTTTTGGACAAAAGTTATTGAATGAGACAGGTATCGAGGGAAATTCGCTTGAATTGAAGGAAGTCCTTTACCGAAATTAAACTCATTTTAGGTTTTAATCAGCGGCGTTCTTCTTTGGCTTCTTGTTTATAAATTGCAATTTAATCGAACCGATAGCGATGATATCCGAATCAACCAGGTTGTAAGGTTTTTTGGGGGCTTTCTTACCATTGATTTTGGGCTTTGAAAAACCTTTCACACAGCTGAAGAAATAACCATTGCGGGTCCGGCTAATCGTAGCGGCTGTTTTGCCGATTGCCCAGCCCTTGACCATGATATCCGACGCGGGATCTTTGCCGATTTTTGTTATTTTTTCTTTGAGCGCCAGCGTGCCTTCACCGCCGGCAAGGTAACTGATATAACCGCGAATCCGTTTCTTTTTGTTTTCAACAGGAACGGCAGCAGCCGGCTCGGTATCAGCTTCGGGTTTCGGTTCGTTATTTTCGATCATGGCGCGATATTCATTTGTGTCCATGACCATGGTTTTATCCATTTCGCTCTTTTCATCCGTTGGCTGCTTTTCGCTATCGAAGTAAGAAAAGGCAAGGGCGTGTTTGCCGATACTGATCGTGTCGCCATCATGCAGCCAATGAGATGTGACCAGCTCTTTGTTGACAAAAGATCCGTTTTTACTCTTTAAGTCTACGAATATAAATCCATCGCCGACCGAGTCGATCTTGGCATGGTGCCCCGAAACGGCCAGGTTTTCGATGACAATATCATTATCGGTTTTACGGCCGATTTTCAAAGAACACCCATCAGGCAAATGATAATCGGCTAACACGCTGTTTTTAAATATAAGTGAAATTTTAGGCATCTGAAAATCTAACTTTTCAAAATTTTCCTATTGGAATTTGTGTTGAAAAACGGTTTCAGCATCCCTTTTATCCGTCCCATGAGTCCGTTGGTTTCTTCTCCCGCAGACTTCACTTTAAGCACGATTGCGGTGATATTATCGTCTCCACCGCGTGAATTCGCCAGATCTACAAGACCCCGGCAGGCCTTATCCGAACGTCTCTTGTAGACCAATTCGAGAATCTCCTCAGGGGAGGCCTTGTCGGTTAATCCGTCAGAGCTGATGACCAGGATGTCGTTCTTAAAAAACGGGACTTCGTTGATGTCGGCTTTTACCGACGCATCAACGCCCATAGCACGGGTGAGCACGTGTTTAAAATCACCCCAGAGCAGTTCAGCATTTTCAGGATCAAGCTTGGATTGCTCGGCCATGAGGGTATGGGGCACCGAGAGGAGTTCGATTTTTCCGTCTCGAATCAGATAAATCAAACTATCTCCCACATTAGCGACAATAAAGGTTTTTTTTGTAAAATAGACGGCTGAGACCGTGGATCCCATTCCCTTGTAAGCGTCATTGCTTAAAGCGGTTTGATGGACGATACGGTTTGATAAGTGGATGCCGGCCAGCAATCGGCGGGCTTCTTTTGAAAGGTCCGGGTCGACCTTCGCCAGCTCTTCCACCTGGCCATCGGATTGGTTTTGTTTTAGATAGTCCCGGATGGTTTCAACCACCAGCTTGCTTGCGACTTCGCCGGCCTTGTGTCCGCCCATGCCGTCTGCGACAACGTAAAGCCCCAAACGGTCATCGATGAACAGGGAATCTTCATTTTGATCTCTTCTTCTGCCGATGTCAGTAATCCCAGCCGATTCGATTGCAACCATCATTCAGAATTGTCGTATTTCGATTTGGATTTTCGATGGCGTGTTGATTTTCACGCTTGGAAGATAAGCCGTTAATCTTGATTTTACTAACTGACTATTATCATTATTTATATTATAAAAATCGATTTTGGTCAAGCATTTGAAAATTTATGCTTAATTATCAAGGGATTGCCGAATCGCTGCTAAAACCCAAAATATTAAAAAAAATTAGATAGCCTGAAAAACTGGCCTTTGACATGTCCGTTTTCGAAGTGCATAATAGCGGAAAAAGTTTTGCAGATCATATCAATGCGCCAATAGAATAAACAGCACGGTTTTAAAAAATCGGAGACATACACATATGCAAAAAATCGGTCTTTTGAAAAATACCATCCAGGAATATGCGTGGGGTTCTCCGAAATCAATCTCGGATCTTTTAGGTCAAGCAAATCCTGAAAATAAACCCCTGGCAGAACTTTGGATGGGCGCCCATCCTAAAGCGCCTTCGCTGGTTGAATATGACGGCCGATGGGTATCGCTACTGGATGTGATAGACAAAAATCCCATAGATGTGCTTGGGAGAAACACTGCTAAAAATTTCAATAACACGCTGCCGTATCTGTTCAAGGTTCTGGCCGCCGCCAAACCGCTTTCCATTCAGGCACACCCCAACTTGCATCAGGCCCGGGAGGGCTTTCAGAAAGAAAACGCCCGGAAAATCCCGCTGGATGCAGCCCATCGTAATTACCGGGATGCGAACCACAAACCGGAATGCATCTGTGCCTTAACCCGATTTTGGGCGTTAAGCCGCTTCAGGCGAATTTCAGGCATTCTAGCCTACCTGGAAAAAGTGGGCGCCCACGGACTGGATGCTGAAATTGATTATTTGAAACAGCAGCCCACTCCGGATGGGTTAAAGAAATTTTACACGGCTTTGATGACCATGGATGCCGATCGCCAAAAGCAGATTGCTGCCCGGGCCCTGGAACAGGCCCGACGCTTCGAAGGCGAGGATCCGGTCTTTAATTGGATGCTTAAAATTGCCGGTGATTACCCCCATGATATGGGCGTGCTTTCGCCAATCCTTTTGAATCTAATCTGTCTGGAACCGGGTCAGGCCCTTTTTCTAGATGCCGGGGAACTTCACGCGTACCTGGAAGGTTTGGGTATTGAGTTGATGGCTAACTCAGACAATGTTCTGCGAGGGGGCCTGACGCCGAAACATGTGGACGTAGCGGAACTATTGCGGGTTTTGAAATTTGAAGACAGCGATGTTACCCTTTTGCACCCGCAGGAATTGGTTCCGAACGAGTTCGTTTATCCCAGCCCTGCTGAAGAATTTGAACTGTCGGTAATTACCCTGAACAAAGGCGCCCAATATCAGAGTCCGGCATATCGCAGTGTTGAGATTTTAATATGCACCCGTGGAATGCTGACGCTCAAGGATTGCGGCAATCAAACCGAAACCAGGTTGCAGCAGGGGGTATCGGCTCTTATTCCCGCGGCGGTTGAGCGTTATATCATCGGAGGCGAGGGGACCTGTTATAAAGCGGCGGTACCCATCTGATTGCCATTGAGCGCAAGCACTCAATGGACAGTTATTCGTTATTTGTTACGCGTTAATTGAATGAAAAGCCGATTTGATTGGATGGTTTTGCAATAGATGAGAACGGTTCCAGGATCAATTTGTCAAAACCAATAACGAATAACCATTAACAAATAGCACCCCAATTGGGTTTTACCCGATTGGGGTAATACTTTTTCATTAAAAAACCCAGTCCTTTCTTGCCTGTATTAATACTTTTGTCCTTTGTCTCGTTGTAGAGTATTAAAAAAAATACGACACCTGCCGTATTGTAACCCCTTTTACTTTCATATAAGATACTTAAAATATCGAGTGGTTCGAGAGTTCAATTAAACCATATGGGGGAGGTTGGTGTAATGGGTCTTAAACGATTTATCGCAATATTCGCTGCCCTGCTGGTTATGTTCGCTTTCATTGTCCCTGTGTTCGGACAGGATACGGAAAGGGTCAATATTAATAAAGCATCGGCACAAGAATTGGCTAAATTGCAAAAAGTCGGTCCCAAATTCGCCGTGCGTATAATTGAGTATCGCCAGAAGTACGGCCCTTTCAAACTTACCGAAGAACTCATGGAGATCCGGGGAATTGGGCCGCATACTTATGACAGGATCAAGGATAAAATAACCGTTCAATAATAACGACACGCCATCATGTGAGAGTCTCGAAAATCAGCCACCCGGGTCATAGGGGTGGCTGATTTGTTTTAGTAGTGGTTTCAAAACCCCATCTCCCCGCTCAGTGTTGCGGGGTTGAGCACCTTGATATATTAAGATCTGGTGCGGAATCCCGCAATTTGCGGGGGCCCTTGAACCTGATCTGAGCTTTTGAAACCACTTCTAATACAAACCGCAACTTGATGGAGGTGTGGAATGTGTAAATTCCAATTGCGAATTTCATTGGTTGTCGTTGTTGTTTTGTTTTTTGCCGGGTTTGCATCTTCATGGGCCCAAGATCCACCAAAGATCAACATCAACACTGCATCCGCAGATGAATTGGTGCTGCTGACCGGCGTCGGTCCCAAGAAGGCAGCCAGAATAATTGAATTTCGTGAAACCAACGGTCCTTTTAAACACCCCGAAGACTTCCTTGAGGTTCCCGGCATTGGACCCAAAACTTTTGAGGCAAACAAAGACCGCATCACTGTTGAATAATCGGCTGCTTTAAACTTAAATCACTTTAAGGCAGCCACAGTGAAAAAAGCTGTGATTTTTATAATGACAGCATGCCCGGTTTTTTTGTTATAGTACTTCAATATATTTATATAATATATTGTATTTAATAATTTATATTGTCTAACCGGTTATATTTTTCAAGTGGCTGGATGAAAAGTCAAAGAGCTCAGAAAATGTAAAACTCACCTTCGGCGTTTATCGAAATTGCCTCATGATCTGGCAAC
>JASFGZ010000176.1:0-8543 GCA_050123495.1 Desulfobacterales bacterium | reverse complement strand
AGCAAACGGCAATGGCCCTGCTGATCGGTAACATCATCGCCTTTCCCATTCGGGCCCTGCGGCATCAACTGCCGCACTATATCGGAATTTATTCACCGAAAATGGGCATCCAGTTGCTGGCGATGGGCCAAGGGTTGCGCATTGTCAGTATCATATTTGTAGGGATCATTTATTATTACGTCGGTTAAAAATATTTCTGTCCGTGGTTAGGTGTCAGTGGTCCGTGGCACAATTTCAAGCTGACCGGGGTGTAAGGCGCAGGAAATCGTGCAGCCAAATTGATGACACGAATTTTTTTTAATTTACCACTGACAACGAACGACGGACGACGGACAATTTTTTAATGAAACGCAAACTAAAAACTGGCTTTACCACCGGAACGGCGGCGGCTGCGGCTGCTAAAGGTGCGTTGCGGTACCTGCTGGAAGGAAATATTCCATCCCGCGTCAAGATTGAGCTGTTGACCGGGGACAAACTGGCGATTTCGATCCACCGCTGTGAGCGGATTGCAGAGGATGAAGCCAGGTGCATGGTTATCAAGGATGCCGGCGACGATCCGGATGTAACGCATAAGGCTGAAATCGGGGCGGTGGTTAAATTGATGGGGCCGGGTTCCAAAAACAACAACATTTCTATCCGCGGTGGTCCCGGTGTCGGAAAAATAACAAAACCGGGGCTTGAGATGCCGCCCGGAGAGCCGGCCATCAATTCCGGACCGCGCAAAATGATCAATCAGGCCATAAAAGAAACTTTGGATGAACATCAGATTCAGCAAGCCGTAACGGTAGAGGTTTTTGTGCCCAGAGGCGTAGAAATTGCCAAAAAAACATTAAATGCCCGGCTGGGGATTTTAGGGGGCATCTCTATTTTAGGAACTACCGGACTTGTGCGCCCAATGTCCCATGACGCTTTTATTGCCACGATCGAATCCGCGCTTTCGGTTGCGCGGGCTTCAGGAAACCGCAAAGTCGTTTTGACGACCGGGCGGCGCAGTGAGCGCTACGCCCAGCAACGCTGGCCGCTTTTAGCGGAAGAGGCCTTTATTCAGATCGGAGATTTTTTTAAGCGTTCTCTGGAAATGGCTGCTCACCATGGCTTTGCACAGATTACACTGGCGGTCTTCTTTGGCAAAGCCTTGAAAATGGCCCAGGGTGTTCCGCATACCCATGCAGCCAAATCGCGTCTGACGCTCGATCAATTCTCCGAGTGGGCGATGCAAATAACTCGAAATTCAAAATTGAGTCAGCGCATTTTAGCTGCCAACACCGCACGCCATGCATTTGATATAATCAACCCGGATCATCCGGAACTGATCGCTCACGTGGGCCAACAGGTTATATCATCGGCAATGATGTTTGCGGGTAAAACGCGCCGGATACAGTGTGTCATTTTTGATTATGAAGGCAAGGCGGCATTTGATTCGGCTAAAGTTAGATAAACGATTAAATGGCGTGTTGGCGTGCTGGAGTAATGGCGTAATGGGAAAAAGTGAGAAGATACGATCGGTCTTGTTAGCAAATTCCAATGCGCCATCACTCCAATACGCCATTACTCGATTAACAAAAAGGACTTTTTCATGAAGCCGGTCCGTATTATCGGTATGGGGATGGGTCCCCAGGATTTAACGGCCAAACATCTAAAACTCATCGAGCAGGCCGATATACTTGTCGGCGGCAGGCGGCTGTTGGAAAATTTTAAAGACCTGCGGGCGCAAAAAAAACCGATTGGCAAAAACATCGATGGCATCATTCGCTTTGTCAAAGAAAAAAGCAAGCACCGCAAAATCGTTGTGCTGGCCTCCGGTGATCCCCTGTTTTTCGGTATCGGCGCCAAGATGGCAAATGAACTGGGCGCAAATCATATCCGAATATACCCGAATATTAATTCTGTAGCGGCTGCATTTGCGCGCATAAAAGAGCCCTGGAACGATGCCCGGGTTATCAGTCTGCATGGCCGGAAAAATGAAGAAAAACTCTTCAGCGCTTTAGAGAAAGAAGACAAAATAGCGGTATTTACCGATCCAAGAAAGAACCCCGCCTGGCTGGCGGCACGCTTGATCGCAAAAGAGTTTCTCAATTTTAAGATGTGTGTGCTTGAGGCCCTGGGCAGCAATTCTGAACGCTTTGACTGGTACCCGCTGCCAAGGGCTGCCAAAATGAAGTTTGCCGAGCCCAATATGGTGGTCCTGAAGCGCAGCCCCCTGGAATCGAAGCCCGACAAAAAGCTTTACCTCGGCGCACCGGATAGCTGGTATGACCACCGGGGCGGCTTGATTACAAAAGCGGAAATAAGAGCCGTGACGCTTTCAAAATTACGACTCGAACCGCACCATACCCTGTGGGACCTGGGGGCCGGCAGCGGCTCGATCTCAATCGAGGCGGCCCTGTTTATCCGCAAGGGGAAAATTTTGGCAATCGAGCAAAATCCCCTTCGAATCGAGAACATTCAAAATAACAAAAAGCAATTCAACGTACGAAACCTAAAAGTCGTTCCGGCTAAATTACCGCGAGGTCTGTCACGTTTACCGCGTCCGGATCGCATTTTTATCGGCGGGGGCGGCCCCGAATTAAAAGCAATAATCACTGCCGGGGCCAAATATCTAAAACCGGCAGGGCGAATGGTTATAAACACGGTACTCATTCCTAATCTGCAGATCGCGATGACCACTTTAAGCCAGCTTAAATTTGAAACCGAAGTCATACAGGTTCAAATCAACCGCAGCCGGCAAATGCCCTGGGCTGAGAGGCTTGAAGCCCAGAACCCGGTCTGGATCATCTCCGGATATCGGATTGCGGAATAAATGAGACAATGAAATATTTTAGTTTGATGCAACTTTTACAGAGATAATAGTAAAAATCATCTAAACAAATAACGTATGGTAAGATCGTAAATGGGCAAATCTACCAAATCGAATAAATCTAAAATCCGCAATCCGAAATCCGAAATCAAGCACCCGGTGTTATTTGTTGGTGCCGGTCCCGGAGATCCGGAATTGATTACCGTCAAGGGCAAAAACGCCCTCGAAGAAGCGGATCTGGTGATTTATGCCGGCTCGCTGGTCCCTGATGCAATTCTCAGGTGGACCCGGCCCGAAACCCAAAGGATAAACAGCGCCTCCATGCACCTGGAGGAGATTATCGCTGAAATCCAGGAAGCCTGGGCAGCAGGTAAACGGGTGGTGCGCCTGCACACCGGCGATCCCAGTCTGTATGGCGCCATATTGGAGCAGATGGCTGCGTTGCAGGAACGATCAATTCATTACCGGGTTATTCCCGGCGTAACTGCCGCATTTGCAGCCGCAGCGGCCATGGGAATTGAATTCACCCTGCCGGAAATATCCCAGACCCTGATTCTAACGCGCATGGCCGGCCGAACGCCGGTGCCGGAAGCCGAGAATCTGGCATCGCTGGCCAGCCATCAAACGTCCATGGCAATTTATTTGAGCATCTCTTTGATTGATGAGGTTGCCGGAATTTTAACCGAGGCTTATGGCATTGATGCCGGATGTGCGGTGGTTTATTGCGTCAGCCAACCCGATGAACGCATCATTTTCACCCGGCTTAAGGATCTCGCCCGGACGGTTAAGGCCGAAAAGATTACCCGTAACGCGCTCATCATCGTCGGCAAGGTTTTGGATGTCGATCCCATTAAGTTGAAGCATAAATCTAAATTATACGACAAAAACTTTAAACACAGACATCGAAAATAAATGCCTGCTCAACAAAAAGATAAAACCGCTATCTGGGTGATTACCCCCAACGGTGTTGTCATCGCGCAACAGATAAAAAAGCACCTGACGGAAGCGGACATTTATATCTCCGCTAAAATAAAACCGGACGCAAATCAGCCTTTGACCTTCCATAAATTATCCGACGCCATGACCGAAAAATTTCGCCAGTACAGCGCACATATTTTTATTATGGCCACCGGCATTGTTGTGAGGGTTATTGCGCCGTATATTCAGAACAAAACCGAAGATCCTGGCGTAGTGGTCGTGGATGATCAAGGCCGGCATGTGATCAGTCTGCTGGCCGGCCATTTAGGCGGTGCCAATGATTTAACCCGTAAGATTGCCGCGATGATCGAAGCCGATCCGGTGATCACAGCGGCCACCGATGTGAACGAAAAACCGGCGATCGATGTACTCGCAAAAGAAAAAAAACTGACAATCGACAACCCGCCTGCCATCAAATCCGTGAATATGGCCTTGCTGACCGATCGGCAAATTGGCATTCATGACCCCTTTGCCGTCTTGCAAGGTAACATTCCAAATGCAGTTCGGTTGACCCCGGATGACCTATCTAAAAAAGATGCCGCAACATCCAATTGGCCCTTTAGAGATCATGCGGCCGCGATATATGTCGACGATCAGCAGATCGATCTTCCGACCCACGTTCTGGTTTTGCGCCCGGCGACACTGGTGGCGGGCATCGGGTGCAACCGCAACACGCCTATGGAAGAAATTAAAGCCCTGCTAAATGAAACCTTAAAAAGATATCAACTGGCCCGTAGCAGTTTAAACCGCCTTGCCACCATCGAGTTAAAAGCCGATGAACCGGCACTGATCGATCTGGCCAAAACCCTTAAGGTGCCGATTGAATTTTTCAGTCGTGCAGAGCTCAGCCAGGTAGAAGACATCCAATCACCTTCTGCAATGGTGGAAAAACATGTTGGAGTAAAAAGCGTATGCGAAGCAGCAGCAATTCTGGCATCCCAGATGGGGGACCTGGTCGTTCCCAAACAGTCAACCCCCAATGTGACCGTGGCCATCGCCAGAAAAGCCTATATATAGTCGGAATCGGGCCCGGCAGCCTGGATCATTTAACCCGGCGGGCCATCGATGTGCTCAAGTCGGTAAGCACGATTGCCGGCTATAAGACCTATATCGATCTGGTTCTTCCGCTGATTGAAGACAAAAAGATCATCCGCACCGGCATGACCCAGGAGGTACAACGGGTGGAATCCGCGATTGATGCCGCCTGCAGCGGCAGTTCATGTGCGCTGATTTCCAGCGGAGATCCGGGAATTTATGCCATGGCGGGGCTGGTGTTTGAAATCTGCCAGGCAAAAAAGATTGCAATTGTCCCTGCGGGGTTGAATTCAGATAAAGACGCGCTACAGATAGAAGTCATTCCCGGGGTTCCGGCAGTTTGCGCCGGTGCGTCCTTGCTGGGCGCACCGTTGACGCACGATTTCGCTACGATCAGCCTCAGCGACCTGCTGACCCCCTGGGCGCTTATTGAAAAACGCATCGAAGCCGCTGCCAGAGCGGACTTTGTCGTGGTCCTCTATAATCCCAAAAGCAAAAAAAGAACCTGGCAGCTGGAAAAAGCCCAGCAGATTCTGCTGAAATATCTGGATAAAAATACACCGACAGGCATCGTCACCAGCGCCATGCGCAAAAATCAGGATGTACAAATCGTTCCGCTTGAAAAACTTCATGAGGCCGACGTTAATATGCAGAGCACTGTATTTGTCGGCAACAGTACCTCCAGTCGATATATTGACTTTATGATCACTCCGAGGGGATATACTAAAAAATATAAAGTAGGTTCGGCGCTTTAGAGTGCAATATTTGCGCTCACTGCAAAAATATAAAAAAGTTAATCACGAAAACACGAAATTAAAAAAGTGCGAAATTTTTACATTTTGACTATTTTCGTGTTTTCGTCCTCTCGTGCTTTCGTGGTGAATGAAACTCTTTTGGTCGTCCACTTATGATCGGCAGATCTAATTTAGAAAGAGGAAAAATTGTCAAAAAGAAATTCAAAAAGAGCACGTTGTATCGCGGTTTTCGGAACCGGTTCTGATGTCGGCAAAAGTATCATTACCACCGCACTGTGTCGACTATTTGCAAACCGGGGTATCCGCGTAGCGCCTTTTAAAGCGCAAAATATGTCCAACAACTCGGGAGTGACACCCGATGGATTGGAAATGGGCCGTGCCCAAATTGTGCAGGCCGAAGCCGCCAAAATTCCACCGCATGTGGACATGAATCCGGTTCTGCTCAAACCCACCAGCGAGATCGGATCCCAGGTCGTTTTAGCGGGTATAGCGGTGGAAACCAGCACAGCGGCAGACTATCACCATAAAAAAGAACACCTTTTTACAGAAGCCTGTCAGGCATTGGACCGCTTGCGCCAGGATTATGACCTCATTATTCTCGAAGGCGCCGGGTCCTGTGCCGAGGTCAATCTCATGTCCCACGATATTGTCAATTTCCGAATGGCCGACTATGCCGAGGCGCCGATCCTGCTGGTGGCTGACATCCATCGCGGCGGAGTGTTTGCCCAGATCATCGGCACCCTTGAATGTTTGGAGCCAAACCAGCGCACCCGGGTTAAAGGTTTTATCATCAATCGTTTCAGGGGGGATATTAATCTTTTCAAAGACGGTGTTCGCTGGATCGAGGAAAAAACCCGAAAACAGGTTTTCGGTGTTCTTCCCTGGTATACCCACATCCAGATTGAATCCGAGGACTCGGTCGTCATCGAAAGCCCTCAAAAAGTAGACATTAAAAACATTCAAACCTCGGCGATTGCCGTTATACGTCTGCCGCATATTTCCAATTTTACCGATTTTGATCCGCTACTGGCTTTAAATAACCTGGAAGTGTATTTCCTTGAAAAAGTCCAGGATCTCAAAGCGTTTAAAGCCGTTATTCTGCCCGGCTCAAAAAATACACGCTTTGACCTGAGTTGGATAAAATCCAAAGGGTGGTCAAAAAGGTTAAGCGATTATGCTGCGACCGGCGGACATGTGCTGGGAATATGCGGAGGCTATCAGCTAATGGGCAAAACAGTGCATGACCCCGACGGCCTGGAAGGTAAACCCGGTTCAACTGAAGGTCTCGGCCTGTTGCCCGTCGAAACAATTTTAAAGGCTCCTAAAACAACAACGCGGACTAAATTTATCTGGAACGATATTCCCGGCGCAGGATACGAGATTCATATGGGGCAGACCACGAGAGAACAGGGCAGCCCCTTGTTTAGCATCATCGAGCGCAACAACGTCGCCTGTAAAGATGATGATGGTTGCCTATCTGCCGATTCCAGAATTATGGGCACCTATCTACATGGCCTGTTTGACAATCCCCGTGTAACCAAATGCTGGTTGGAGCATATCGACATCAAAGACATCGATTTATTCGATGTTGGCGGAATAGAGGCCCGGGACAAAGAATATGATCTGCTGGCCGATCATTTTGAAGAATATGTCGATGTTGAAAGTATCGCAAAGATAGTCGCAAATCCGAAATAGAAAAAGGTGTCAGTGTTCAGGTGTCAGCTTTTGCATTTCTGACACCTGACACCCGAAACCTCAATCATAGTAGTTTGCTATAAGTGGCCTGAAGAAGGATCTGAAAATCATAATGGGAACTAAAACGTTGAAGGAAATCGTCTTCGTTATCGGCGGGTGCAGAAGCGGGAAAAGCAAATACGCCCTGAATACAGCTGAACGGATACCAGGGGACAAAAAAATATTTATTGCCACATGTCTGCCCAAAGATGATGAGATGAAACAACGGATAGCGCGGCACCAGGAACAACGCAGTCAAACCTGGACTACGGTGGAAGAACCTGTTCATTTGCATGCGTCCATTACTAAAATCAGTCGGCAAGCAACGGTTATCCTGGTGGATTGCCTGACACTCTGGGTCACCAATATCATGTTGGAAGCCGAAGATGAAAAAAAGATAGAAAGCCATGTCTCAAAATTAATACATGCACTTGCCGCGGCCGACTGCCCGATTATTCTGGTCTCCAACGAAGTCGGGACCGGCATCGTTCCGGAAAATAAGCTCGCCCGGCAATTCAGAGACGTCATGGGGCAAGTCAACCAGGCTGTGGCACAATACGCCAACAAAGTGGTTTGGATGGCGGCAGGAATCCCGGTAACAATCAAACAGGAAAGTAAAAAAAAGTGAAAGGTTTCATTTCAGCAATTCAATTCATTACGATTTTGCCCTTGGGCAAGACAGAATCTTTCGAGCCCGAGAAGATGATCCCTTTCTTTCCGCTTGTCGGTATTTTATTGGGCCTTCTGGTCGCGGCTTTTGATGCGATTTTCCTCAGATTATGGACACCACCGGTTGTGGCCCTGCTCGATCTTATTTTACTGGCCGTTTTAACCGGCGCTTTTCACATTGATGGGCTGGGAGATACCGCCGACGGTCTTTTGGGACCGCATCCCCGGGATAAGGCGCTTGAGATCATGAAAGACAGCCGGATCGGAACCATGGGTTTGGTGGCGATTTTATTCGGGCTGGCCATAAAATGGAGCGGTATTGCAAGCCTGAGCACCCATCGCAGTCTCTTTTTAATCATTGTTCCGGCCTATGCCAGGGCCGGAATCCTGTTTGGCATGCGCTTTTTGTCATACGGTCGACCCGACGGCACCGGCAAACCTTTTTTTTATAAAAAATTATCATGGGTGCACTTCTGGGGCTTGCTATTACCCATTGGCCTCTCTTTGCTTTTAGGGTTGAAGGCCTTCTGGCTCAACCTGGCCTTTGTGATCATCCTCGGTTCCATTCTTTTTTT
>JASFGZ010000175.1:0-8596 GCA_050123495.1 Desulfobacterales bacterium | reverse complement strand
AAACCATCTGATTGCTGCTTTGGAAAAGACCATCGGCAAGCAAATCGTGATTTATCCCAACACCACCTATCATCTGGAAGAGTTTGATATTTTTGAGATTCACAAAGAATGACATATCAAATACGTGGAAAAATATTTACGCTTGACATGATTTCAGGCTTGTGATTTATATCATAAATTTCGGGTTTGCCACCCCAAACCCGGCAACCTTTAAATGGATCTCAATGCCGGAATAAAAAAATATATAATAAATATAGGGACTTAGAAGATGAAGCGTACTTTTCAGCCCAGCAGAATCAGACGGGCCCGAAACCATGGATTTCGCAAGCGAATGTCGTCAAAAGCGGGTCGTAGAATAATTAATCGACGCAGAGCAAAGGGTAGAGCGCGACTCGCAGGTTGAAACGGTCAGGATGCCGAAATAGGTGCCGATGCGTTTTTCCTTTAAAAAGGAAGATCGAATTTTAAAGCGATCCGAGTTTCTCGAACTTACCAAATCCGGACGCAAGCTACAAAACGAATATGTTATCGCCGTTTTTGCACCTGGTCGCCACGACCGCCCACGGCTGGGCATCACAGTTACGCGAAAGGTCGGAAGCGCTGCCCAAAGAAACCGAATCAAACGTCTAATACGCGAATATTTTAGATTAAACAGGCAGCATTTGACACAAAACTGGGATATCAACATTGTAGCCAAGCAAAAGGCTGCAGACCTTTCATCTGAGAAGGTATTTTCAGCCCTTCAAGATTTATTTGAAAAGATTTCGAATTGTGTTGATTAAAAAGATTATATCGATATTTATGTTAGCGTCGATCAGGGTCTACCAATTGACATTATCCCCGATTTTAGGCCCTTCATGTCGTTTTTATCCAACCTGTTCGAATTATGCCCATCAGGCAATCAATAAGCACGGTCCTGTCAAAGGGTTATTACTGGCTGCAAAGCGTCTGTTACGATGTCATCCCTTTCATCCCGGCGGTGTTGATCCGATTCCCTAGCGTTCGCTTTAAAAAATCGGCGATTTTTAAATTTGGGTGCCAGCGCAGCGCCAGCTCCCCTAACTAAGTCCCCAGATAAAAAACCTGTTTGATCATGAAATATCATGAATCTTCTCGCAAGAGGAACCACCTTATATAACTTATTATTCTTACTTAGGAGAAAACAATGGATCAAGCGCGATTGTTACTAGCCATCGTCCTCTGTCTTGTTGTGTTTCTGGCGTGGCATTTTATTTTTAGTCCCCAGGAAGTTCAGCGGCAGACGGCAAAAAAAGCTGAAGCGCCTGCAGAAACCAAAGCGCAACCGGTTCAGGAAAAAGAAAAGCCTTATACGGAAAAGACTGAAAAAATAGCTCCTGCGCCGGAAACGACCGTTCCGGTGGCAGCCCCTGAAATCGCCCGCACGATTACCGTTGATACACCGCTTTATGAGGCCAAAATTTCAGAAAATGGCGCCATATTTTACAGTTTTCTCCTTAAGAATTACCGCGAAAGAGTTGCCAAAGAAGCTCCCTTAAAACAGATTCTCACCGGCGATGTGACTTTAGGCGTCGGGCAACTTGGATTTACCGGCAAAAGTATCGCGGGGCTGGATAAAGCTATTTTTGTTGCCGATCTGACCTCCGATCAGGTGAAGGTTACCGATAACGCGCGTGAAATTAAATTTTTATGGCGTTCAGAAGATGGAATTTTAATCGAAAAAATTTATAAATTTATTCCGGACGCCTATGTCGTCGAATTGGCTGTGACGGTCAAAAACGGATCCGGCCGTGCTGTTCAGGATAAATTATTTGTGGCCTTAAACAGCAAAGCACCGGGGGATAAGCGGCTGTATGCGTTTGAAGGTCCCAGCGCGCTGATTAATGATGAACTCAAGGAAATCAAGATTAAAAAACTTAAGGATCAGGATACCTTTGACGGTAAAATTAAATGGGTTACCCTGCAGAGCCGCTATTTTATGTCCGGCCTCATCCCCGATCAGATCGAAGAGGCCAGCCTCCATCTGGCCTTAAAATCGGAAAAATTTGTGGCTGCCCGATACAGGCAGCCGGAAAAAGCGATTCAGCCCGGGACCCAGCACACCTATAACTATAGGCTTTTTATGGGCCCCAAACGGATAGAGGAGCTCAAAAATGTCGGCAATGATCTGCATAAAGTCGTTGATTTCGGCTGGTTTGATTTCATTGCCAAGCCGTGCCTGTGGTTGATGAACCTGTTTTACAGTGTGATCCCCAACTATGGGGTCGCCATCATTATTTTAACCCTGCTGGTGAAAGTCCTTTTATGGCCGTTGGGAGCAAAAAGCTATAAGTCGATGAGCGAGATGAAAAAAATCCAGCCCCTGATGAAAGAGATCCGGGAAAAATACAAACACGATAAAAAGAAGATGAACGAAGAAGTCATGGGGCTCTATCGCACTTATAAGATCAATCCTTTGGGGGGTTGTCTTCCCATGGTGGTCCAACTCCCGGTATTTTTTGCACTTTACCGGATGTTGTATGAGGCTATCGAACTGCGCCACGCCCACTTTTTTCTGTGGATCGATGACCTGTCGGCACCGGACCGTTTGTTTCACTTTGGTTTTTCGATACCGTTTATGGAACCGCCCTATGGAATTCCGGTATTGACACTGGTCATGGGCGCCACCATGCTGCTTCAACAAAAAATGTCTCCGCCGATGGGAGACGCCACCCAGGCAAAGATGATGATGTTTATGCCCGTTGTTTTTACCGTTATATTTATCAATTTTTCATCGGGACTGGTTTTATATTGGCTGGTGAACAACGTTTTGTCGATCGCCCAGCAGTATTATACCCAGAAAAAATTTGCGTAATTACGGAGGTTATACATGACCGCTTCGCTGGAATTTAAAGCAAAAAACATAGATAAGGCTGTTGAGAAAGCCAGCGAGGAACTCAATATGCCCAAAGAAGATCTAAAATATGAGGTGCTTTCCTACGGGTCCAGCGGCATTTTCGGCCTGTCCGGTGCCAAAAAAGCGAAAATTCGGGTTCAGCTTCCCGAGGATTCACTGCCTTTAGAATCGAAATCCGGAATTAGCGAATTCGAATCGGATCCCGCCGATTTGCCTGAGAACGCCGAACCGTCGGATGAATTGAATTTAGGCGATGATCTTGCGGTTGGCAAAGAAAACCAGGAAGGTCAGCAGCTTTATTCCTTTCCCGAGGATCCCGTTGACATCGGGCGCCTCGTACTGCAGCGAATTATTGACGCCATTACCACAGATGCCAGAATATCGGTTGAGCAAGATTCCGAACGGATATTTTTTAACGTTAACGGCGGAAATGCAGGCATTTTGATCGGTAAACGGGGGCAGACTTTGGACGCCATTCAGTCGATCGTTGATAAAGTTATCAACAAGCACAAAGAAAACCGGACCCGGGTTTTGGTGGATATCGAAGGTTACCTGGAAACCCGTAAGGAGAACCTGGAAAGACTGGCCCAACGGTTAGCCGAAAAATCCAAACGCACCGGCAAACCCATGTCCTTCGGGCAGATGAATGCCTATGATCGTAGAATTGTCCATGTTGCTCTCAAAGATAATCCCGATGTCCAAACCCGCAGCCGGGGGGAAGGACCTTTGCGAAAGCTTGTAATTTTTCCAAAGAAGAGAAATTTTTCAAGAAGATAAAAGTTGGTTTTATTCGGTTTTGCCGTTTTGAGGGCCCCTCCGACGCTGACGCGAAACTTTTCTCATCACCGGCTCCATGAGCGAATGCACCGCCGGCTTCGTCGACCTCTTAAAATAAAATGACACGAGACCAAGATACAATAGCTGCTATCGCCACCCCGGGCGGCAGGGGTGGAATTGGCATAATTAAGATTTCAGGCTCAAATTCCTTTCCGATTGCCAGATCTATTTTCAGATCCGGCGACGCGAATTTGAGTGTGGCGTCAGCACCTGCAACGGCAGGCCAAAAATCCGAGCAGCCTGAATTTGAGACCCACCGAATATACTACGGGCACATCGTTGACCCCGATAATGGAAGGCTGTTAGATGAAGTCCTGGTATCGGCAATGAAGGCGCCGCGAACCTATACCCGCGAGGATGTTGTTGAAATCAATGCTCACGGGGGGGCCGTGGTATTGCAGACCATATTGAAACTTGTTTTGAAAAAAGGTGCCCGTTTCGCTGAGCCGGGTGAATTTACCAAACGCGCGTTTCTAAACGGGCGTATCGATCTTACCCAGGCAGAAGCGGTTATCGATACCATCAATGCACGCACGCAAAAAAACCTGGAACTTGCAACCGGCCAGGTGACCGGGCGGCTGCGGCGGATGCTGGCTTCGATCAGGAGCCAATTAACCGATATATTAACCCGGGTCGAAGCCGCCATTGATTTTCCGGAAGATGTCGAAGAACTTATCGAACCTGGCGAGACAGCCAAAACCGTGGAAAAAGAAGCGGTGGTGCCGTTGAAGCATCTGATCCGAAACTATATTGACGGCCATATTTTTCGAGACGGTCTTTGCGTCGCCATTGTCGGCCGCCCGAATGTGGGTAAATCCAGTCTGCTCAATCAGTTGGTAAAAAAGGATCGGGCTATCGTCACCGCCATACCGGGAACCACCCGGGATATCATCGAAGAAACTTTAAACATCAAGGGCATACCGGTTATTGTCAGCGACACAGCCGGAGTCCATGCGACCGAGAATCCGGTCGAATTGCTCGGAATTGAAAAAACCCTTGAACATGTCAACGGATCTGATCTGGTGCTTTTTTTGATTGAAGCCAATAGTCCGTTGGGTACTGCCGATCACCAAATATATGAGAAGATCAAAACCAAACCCGTCTTCGTTGTACTTAACAAAATCGATTTGATCCGAAATAGAACCGATACCGCAATTCCAGACAATTGGGCCTATGTCGACCTTCTGCGTATTTCGGCTTTGTATGATCAAGGCCTTGATCATCTCAGAGATAAAATTCTAAAGTGGGCCGGCGGAGAAAATCCAGTTGATCTGACGGAGGCGGTTGTCCCCAACTTGCGGCATAAACTTTTGCTCGAAAAAGCGCTAACTGCCGCCGAAACCATTAACGAAGAACTGCAAAAAGAAACCTCCACCGAATTGGTGGCCATCCATCTTCAGGAGGCCATTGATGCGCTTGGGGAAATAACCGGGGATTATACCAAGCTGGATGTGCTGGATCAGATTTTCAGCCGGTTTTGTATAGGTAAATAGTTATGTTTCACGTGAAACATCGAACTGGATTTAAAAGCCCATCTTTTACTCGATGACTGCGTTGCGATCCGCTTCAAAATGCTCACGTACTAACGTGTACGCTCCGCTTTTGAACCGAATCGCGCCTTTTGAACCCCTTAATTTAAGTAGATTTGGATGTGAAATCCAGTGTTCAAGCGGGAGTCCTCAAGCAAAACCTGGGCTTTTAAAGCCAGTTCGAGTTATTGTTAATTCTAAAATGTGTTAAAGTGCCTAAAGTTATGGTGTCGTTGTGCTCCATCTTTTTTATATTTAAATGACAGAATTCCTTAACTTTAGGCACTTTAGCTCACTTTAAACTTTAGTCACTTATTTCTTGACACCCAACAATTTGTTTATATTGTTTAATTTGCTTGTTTCATTATAAAAGGAGCTGACACTGACCCATGGATTTTGATTTTACACCCTATTTTAAGAAGTATGAGGAGCTGGTTTCTAAATCGGATGAAGCGTTTGAACGTGTTCGAAAGGCTTATGCCGAATGTGTAAAATGTGAGGAAAAATGTGCGGATTGTTGTTATGCGCTATTTGATTTAACCCTGGTAGAAGCCCTTTACATAAACGCCAAGTTTAATGAGAGAATTAAGGGATCTGAAAGAGCCGGGTTGCTGGGCAAGGCGAATCGGGCTGACCGCAGAGTTCACAAACTCAAACGCAAGGCCCATAGAGATTTGCAGGCCGGAAAAAGCGAGGATGAGATTCTTGCCGAGCTGGCACGGGAACGGATACGCTGCCCCCTCCTAAACGAAGCGGAATTATGTGATTTGTACGATAATAGACCGCTTACCTGTCGGTTTTATGGGGTTCCAACAGCGATTGGGGGGGCAGGGCATACCTGCGGGAAATCCGGTTTTGAAAAAGGCGAGCAATATCCCACTGTGAATCTGGATGCGGTTAACAATCAGCTTCAACAAATATCCGGGGAATTGATTCGGGATCTTAAATCCAGATATGTGAAACTTGCGGATATGCTGGTACCCTTATCCATGGCATTGCTTACGACCTTTGATGAGACCTTTTTTGGTGTTGGAGAGGATAAGGCACCCGAGCCAGCCCCCCGAAAAAAGCGCCGAAGGAGAACCCTATGAGCGAATTTTCTCCTGAAGAAGCCGAAAAAAGAAAACGGGCCGTCTTTGAAAGCATGTCACCCCGTCGTCAAAAACACATCTTGAAAAAAGGCTATGATAAGTGGGACCCGTTTGCAGAACCCAAAGATCCGATTGACCTACGGAAAGATAAAACCAAACGGACCACCCAGATGCTTGTTAGAGAGTTTCTGCAATCACGTAGTTCTGAAAACTACAGCAACGCTTACGGGCGCGGGGTTCTTGAAATGGCCCTTGGAATTGTCAACGACGATGAATATTTTAAGGGCATGTTCGAATTTGGCTGCTGGTACCGCGATCTTCTGGAAAGAGAAGGACGCGGCTGAATGTGGAATTCGGATTGCGGATTATGGAATTTAATAAAAGTAAGATAGATTTTGCATTGCCACCAGAGCCATTAGGTTTAAAAACGAAAGATTAATGAATTGATTCTATGGTCTTGCGAGGGAGAATCAGGTGCCCAAGATACAATGGTGAATACCTGACAGCCAATACCGAATACCCGTTACCCAATACCAGGCTTTAAAATGGCCCCTCCGTGGAACATAACACAAATGCTGGGCTCCGGCTCCTTTCCTGAGACCATCCTTTCTCCTGTCGATGGTGCCGAAATGGTTTTTGTTCCGCCCGGTGAGTTTATCCGCGGGATCACCGAAGAGGAATTGGCCCACATATTCCTGCTGGACAAGACCAAAAATCCTATATTTGCGACTGAAGTTTATGGCCGGACAGTCTATCTGGCTGGTTTTTATATCGATCGTTATCCGGTTACCAACTACCAGTATCAAAAATTTATTGATGCAACCGGCCGCCGGGAACCGGTTCTCTTAAAACATCCCCTGTGGGGACAACCCATGAAGCCGGTGGTATTTGTGGGATGGGATGATGCACGCGCCTACGCCCGCTGGTCAGGCAAATCGATTCCCACCGAGGACCAATGGGAAAAGGCGGCTCGCGGCCCGGATGGCCGCTGGTGGTCATGGGGCCAGGAGTTTTTGCCCAATCATTGTAATTCGAGGGAATATGGTCTCGAGCATACCTCCGATATCGGACTCTTCGACCGCGGGGTTAGCCCCTATGGCTGCTATGATATGTGCGGCAATGTCTGGGAGATCTGTGAAGGGCAATGGTTGGAAGAAAGTCTGCCCATGCGAGGCGGCTGTTTTCTGGGTTCTGCCACTTTTGTCAGGGCGACCTGCCGCTGGACACCGGAAGATACCGTCGGCGGTGCTCACTGGCTGGGTTTTCGCTGCGTAAAAGAGATCCCGGCGCAGCAGTGAATCGATTGCGGATTGCAGATTTCGGATTGTGGATTGTACAAAATAAGGATTTTAGTCAGTCTTCAGCACGTATTTCCTAATACCTAATACCCAATCCCCATTTTTTCCAATCAAATAAAGAAACTCCACAAAATCCCGGCGCAAATGGCCGAGCCGATAACACCCGATGAGTTGCACGCCATTCCATGCATCAGCAAAAAATTGGTCGGGTCCTCTTTCAAGCCCATCAAATGCACTTCACGGGCAGAGCCGGGCACGGCCGAAACCCCTGCGGCGCCCAGCAAAGGATTAATTTTTTCTTTCAAAAACAGATTCATAATTTTGGCAAAAATTAAACCGGATGCAGTCGCAATCGAAAATGCGACAGCGCCCAGAAAGAAAATTCCAAGCGCTTTGGAGGTCAGGAATACATCGGCCTGAGTGCTGGCGCCCACTGTAAAACCAAGGAATATGGTAGCGGTATCGATGATGGCGGATTGGGCTGTCTTGGCCAGACGATTTACAACCCCGCATTCTTTTAAGAAATTTCCTAAAAACAGCATACCTAAAAGCGGCAATGCCGTCGGTGCCAAATAGCAACACAGCAAGACCCCCGCCACCGGAAATATCAATAGTTCTTTTTTAGAAACTTTCCTGGAAGGCGGCATTTTGATAAGCCGCTCTTTTTTGGTGGTCAGCAGCAGCATGAGCGGCGGCTGAATAACGGGTATTAAAGCCATATAAGAATAGGCCGCAATCGCTATGGGGCCGATGAGATGCGGCGCCAGTTTTGCCGTCAGAAAAATGGATGTCGGTCCGTCAGCCCCGCCGATGATCGCAATCGAGGCGGCTTCTTTGGGGGCAAACCCGAAAAACAAGGCCCCCAGCAGGGTAAAATATATTCCCATCTGGGCTGCCGCACCCAAAAGCATTAATTTCGGCTGGGCTAATAACGACGAAAAATCGGTCATGGCACCTAAACCCAGA
>JASFGZ010000174.1:0-8620 GCA_050123495.1 Desulfobacterales bacterium | reverse complement strand
ATAGATGCCATGACTGGGGGTCACCTTTGGGCAGAGCGCTATGACGGTAGCCTCGAAGATGTTTTTACCTTACAGGACAAAATCAACCGTAAGATTGTTGCAGCGCTTGCGGTCAAATTGACAGCGGGTGAACAAATACATGTGGTACGTAAGGATACCGATAACATCGCAGCCTATGACACGTTCCTACAAGGTTGGGAGCATTATGTTCGAACCACACCTGAAGATTATGCAAAGGCAATCCGGTATTTCGAAAAGGCCGTCAAATTGGATCCAGATTATGGACGTGCCTATGCGGCGCTATCTTCGATCTACTGGGACAGTTTTTATAAATTCTGGCATACCAGTTTGGGTGTATCTTGGGTGGAGACTAAAAAGAGAGCAGATTTCTACTTAGAAAAATCAATGAAGAATCCCAACTCGCTTGCTTACCACGTTGCTGCTAAAATAAATATTAGCGCTTTTGAACACGAAAACGCAATCACGGCAGCAGAGCGGGCGATTGCGCTCGATCCGAACGATGCCAACAGCTATATGGCGATGGCTTACACGTTAATCTATGACGGCAGACCGAATGAGGCACTTGGTTTTATCAAAAAGGCCATGCGCCTTGATCCCCATTATCCAGCCTACAATTTATTTGTCCTTGGATTGGCCCACTTTGGTTTAGAAAAATTCGAAGCGGCTGTGACCTACTTTGAGCGAGCCTTAAAACGGAATCCCGAAAATTACGTGACTTTAATTCCCCTTGCAGCTGCCTATGCACACCTTGAGCGCGAACAAGCTGCTACGGCTACGATAGAAAAACTCAAAAAAGCCCTGCCAATCGTCACGGTGTCATTTGTGAGGGGTTGTCCCTTATGGAAATATAAAAATCCTGCCGATAAATCTCGTCTACTGGATGGTTTAAATAAAACAACGCTTTCAAAATCGGTTTATGAGACCTTGCGCAAGGAAGCCCAGAGTCAAAATAAATAAATCGTCGGGCTTTAAGTGTTTATCAATTCTTATCCTAAAAAAAGCCATCTAATCATGAATTATCCAGAAAAGCGACACCAAGAAAAAATTCACTCCTGGAGTTAGATGAGCCCCGACTCTCTCCATTGACTGAAAATCCGTTTACACTGTTTTTCGGCATCCCGGATGGCATCTTCCGGCTTTGCATCACCGATGGCAGCCTCCTTAAACATTTTTGGGATCCATTCTCCAGCTTCTTCAATGGCCGCGTTGGCATAACCGGGGTAGCCCATATTCGCTGTCCAATCGAGAACATCCTCAAGAACTTTGTACTTCGTCGGCGGATGCCCTCTCGAGTCGGTGGTAATCATTTCTTTTAGATCGGGAATGGTGCCAGGGAAGCTGGGGAAGTCCCGAAACTTTCCGGCTAAAAATGCCCTGCGTGAATGACCGACATAATCAACGAGGAACTGCTTAGCGCCTTCAATGTTTTCAGCAAACTTCCAGGTTAAATAGACTGGAACGTAGTATTGTACTATCCGTCGGACGGGTCCTTTGGGCGTCTTGGCTAACTGGATTTTGGGAGAGATTTCCGGATTATTTTTTTCAGCTCTACGGATAGCCGAGATGCTATTCAGCGCCAGCGAGATCTTTCCAGGAGCTATGATATTGTCAAAGAAGTCGAGGAATTTATCATCCCAATGGAGGGCCTTTCTTGTCAATGTCTCTTCGTAGAGGACCTTGACAAACTTGACGGCCTCCAACGTTTGTTTAGAATTAAGAATTAAGTTCGCCTCTTCGTCCTGAATAGCGGCTCCAAAAGAGTACATGATTGAGCGTAGAGCCATTGCAGACAAATTGACTTCCGATAAGGTTACCCACACCGGAGTCTTAAGCTCTTGCTTGATTTTGCGACCGCCGATCCGAACGTCGTCCCAGGTATCAGGAAACATACCGACCGCATCCCATAAATCTTTTCGATAGTTGACGGGGCAGGGGATAAAAGAGGGGGAGAATGCAAAGTATTTTTTAGTCTTGGGATTGTATGTGCTCCTGATAGCCAAATCAATCGGCTTTCCGTATTTGCTTTCGCACTCTTGGTAAATTTCATGGTGATCGATTACTTGATTTTCCCAAGAAGGGCGTGGTCTAAGCAGCATGATCAGGTCATGACCCGTCTTCGTTTGGATCTCGGCAACTACCGAGTACCATAAGCCTCATTCGCAATCAAACCATTCTATAAGAACCTTGGTGTCGTTCTTTTGACCCCACTCCGCGGCAAAGTTTTTGAACCACACATCAAAGTCTGGGTCGGAATGTTTCACCTGCATAATTTTGAGTTTCTTCTTGCCCGCATAAGCACTGCCAGGTAGCATAATATTGGCGCCCATTCCGGTTGCCAAGGCCCACGCTCCGGCGGTTTTAAGAAAGTCGCGCCTGCAAATACATTTAAATTGGTACTCTAATGCCATCGCCGCCTCCCTTCCAATAAAGCAACTTATAGAGTTTGAGCTTTTGGTAGAGCTCCCATTAATGATTTTACCCTTAGGATAAGGTTTGAGAGAAACCAGCGCTTATTTTAGCAGAAACAGGCAAATCAGAAGTTGAAGTATCGCTCAATATGCGAGCATGAAGAGTGGAGAGAATTGACAATACAAGTGCGCTTTAGGAGTTAGATTTAACTGTAAGCACCCGTTTAATCGGTATTTTATAAGTTGAATTACAAAAAAAAACAAGTGAAATCCAATTAAATCTACATTGGGTTGACAGAATGTAGATTATAGTTAATATCAAACTGTTATGGATGAAGCCCAAAACGAGGAATATAAGGAAACGACCGGGGTCAGCACCTACTGGTGGATCCGGCAGATCATCTTGATTCTGATTGCAGGATTTTATTTGGTCTTTGGAATTCAGCTGCTAATTTCTGCCTACCAGCTCAATGATCCGGGAAACTTCATTTTAACATTTTACGCATCAAACTTTATGATTCTGATCAGCGCTGCTCTCCTGGTAGGCTTTTTCTATCGCCTGGTGGTCGCTTATCGTCGCTCGAAAAAAGCGCCGCCGCAATCCCTCTCCTGATTTCAGTGGACGCATCAATCCGTTTCCGGCAAACCTTCTACAAACTCAAGGGGAAAGGCAAACACAATCCCTTTGCCAGGTTCATTTAAATCTCCGCAGAAGGACCTGATAACATCGACAGCTTTGTCAAGAACACTCTTTTCTCGAACCACCGTAAGCATGGTCTTATTGGAAGATTCGAGGTCTTTTAGGACTTTGTTGATATGCTCCATCACCGGCAAGGTCGCACTGGTCTTCATTAAAACTCTTCCCATACCCGTGCTATCAAAAACCGTTGACCCCTGAATCCCGATCCTGGCAAAGCCTTCCAGAATACCCGAAAGGTGTTGCTTCTGTTCCAAAACATTTACCAGCAAATACATCGAATTTCTCCTTCTTCTCTGTTCAATGATTTAAAATTTAGAATTTGATGTGATTTCAGTATTTTGCATTGCGCCGGGTTCGACTTTTTGATCCCGATGCGTTTCTCTTTTTTCCAATGGGATTGCTCTGTGGGACTTGGCGTGCAGCCAGACGTCCATACCGATCTTCAGAATAACCAGAATGCACAGCAGCGGGACAGGCGAGCCCAGCATCATAATGGGCACACCGCCGGCAATGATGGCCACGTGCAGGAGGACGATTCGTGTGTAGGGTCGGCTCATGAGCTTTCCGATGGTGAGCGTTAAATATTCTCCGCCAATCAGGTAATTGCGTATAAAGGAAATACCGTGGCTCGCAACAAGACATAGAACCGGCCATTCCATCCCAGCCGGCCGGCTTTCCCAGAGCCGTGCGATAACAGAGACCAGGAGCTGCAAAAATACAAGCGGGCCCGACCATGGGTCTTTTGGTGAAAAGACCTCCGAATCGGCGCCCAGCTTAAAGAAGGTAAGCAGAAAAAAACCATGCACGGCACAAAAGCCGCCGAAATGTACGCAGAAAAAGGGAATTATAAACAGCTTTTTAAATTGTTCAGATTGAGACTTGACCTTTACCAGAATCATCCGGAGGATGTTGTAAGACCCAATAATCAAATTCTCTATCCAATATAAAAGGACGATGGCAGCGGCGTCCCAACCGAAGAAGAGAACGCCAAACAACGGAGCAAAATTGGCTGCGATGAGCGCAAGAATTGAAAATGGGGGTCTCTGACGCTGCATCTTTTTGCTCCTCATCTGCTCATTTTCACTCAATGCAATCCCGCCTTTTGGAGCATGCTGATTACCTCCTCGAGTGCTTCCGGGGCTTTATACGGTTGTGTTTCAGCATACTTTTGGAGTTTAAAATCAGGCTTGATCCTTTTAACTTCAGACGCCGCTTTAGCAGCATCCTCTTTTCGATCTAATGCGGCGTAAGCGCCAGCCAGGATTAAAAATGCATCCAGATTGTTTTGATCGGACTTCCCGGCTTCCTGGGCAGCAGCTATGGCTTCGTCATATCGTCCGCTGCCGTAATAAGCAGCAGCAAGCGTCGCCTGAAAGAAAGGCGGACAAACCGGTGCCAGACGAATAGCATACTTGGCGAGGTCGATGGCTTCTGTCGCCCGGCCCAGATAGATCAGAATGTTGGCCTTGGCCACAAAAGAAAGGTCACAACTCGGACGTGCGATAACGGCCTTTTCGGCTGCGGACAGTGCTTTAGCGTGTTCGCGATTAAAAAGGTCAACTTCCGCCATTACCAGGTGAGACAGCCCCGTAAAATCATCCAGGGCCATGGCCTTGCGAGCCAATTTCGTCGCCTGTTCCAGTGAAAAATCAATATTTTCGCTCAGCCCTTGAGCCACCGACCACCAATGGGCCCAGGAGGCCATTGCATATCCGAAAGAAGCCTCGGGCTCCAACCGAATCGTTTCTTCGAACATCTGCTGGGCTTCGCTGATATCTTCTCTGGTTGATCCAAAAAGAGCTTGCCAGCCATGATAATAGCATTCAAGCGCCTCCGGGTTTCGAATGGTTTCACGTATATTGCGGCTAACCTCGCCGGTAACCAGCTTGATGTCCATGGCCTCGACGATCTTTTCGGTAATTTCATCCTGAACCGCAAAGATATCGTCTATTTTTCTATCATAGCGCTCGGCCCACACCTGGCGGCCGCTGGAAGTTTCTATCAGCCGGGCGGTGATTCGAACCCGGTCACCTGCTTTGCGAACCCCTCCATCCAGGACATGACTGACACCGAGTTGATCGCCGAGTTCACGCACAGAAGGCGCCTGCGATTTGTAGCTAAACATTGAGATTTCGCTGATAAGAAAAAGTCCGGGGATCCTGACCAAAGCGGTCATGATGTCCATGGTCAGCCCGTCACTAAAATAATCCTGTTCTAAATCGGCGCTAAGATTCACGAATGGAAGAACTGCCAATGACGGCTTCGCGGGAAGCGGCAATCTTGGCGGTTGTTGCGATGCTGCTTCAGCCATCGGCGGCGGTGTCTCAGCCGCCTGCGCAACCACCCGATACACTCTCACGGGATCAGGAATATTCTTTAGTGTTTTCGTTCCCATGTCGATAAAGCCAAGTTCAAGTTTGTTGAACACCTGGGCGAAGACAGATTCTGAAATGCAAATACCACCGGATTCCGCAAGACCTTCCAGACGGGCAGCTATATTCACTCCATCGCCATAGATGACCTCCCCATCGATCAGAACATCGGCCAGATTGATACCAATTCGAAAATTCATTCGCCGATTTTCATCAAGTTTGGCGTTCAGGAGCAAAAGGGCGCGCTGAATTTTTATCGCACAATCCACGGCGTCGAGCGCACTGTGAAACTCCGCCAGCATGTTATCGCCAACGAAGTCAACTACCCGGCCTTCATTCTCATCCACAATTGTCGTAATTTTATCCCGGTAAGCGGACAGCGTGCGGACGGTTGCCACCTCATCTTCGGCCATGAGTCGACTGTATCCGACGACATCGGCACTCAAGATCGCAACAAGTCTGTGTTTGATATTCCCTTCGGCCATTTGAAAGACGCCTTCGACATCGTAATGCCAGCGAAGCAAAATGAATGCTGACAGTGTATTTTGTTACTCGCGCGGCGTACCTAATAAAGCTTTGGAGAGAATGCCGCCATTGGCAAGTTTCTCAAAAAGTCCGGTGGCTATCAGTATGATGGAAAGCACTAGATAGAAAATGAATCCTGCCAGTAAGCCCAACCCGTAAGGTGCGATCCAGTCTTGATAATTACCCAAAAATCCGATAACCGTGGCGCTGCTCACAGCACCAATTGCGACGCTTAACATTTCAATGCTGAACTCTTTTGTATGGCGCACGGCATAATAAAGCAAGTAACCGAAAACAAATCCTATTCCAAAAATGCCCCCAAAAACGAGACCGGTCATTTTTTCTCCCCCTTTTTATAAATCCGGATATCAAATCCTGAATAATGAAGTGCTATGTCAAAGACAGGGCGGAACATGATCTTGTCCAAATGGCTTCAGCAAGATCTATTTCAGCACACGGCCAAGGTTTGGGCTTGGTCAGTTCAGGCAAATCCAAAATCTAATATTTAGACTTTTAGGCTAAGATTTTCTGATTACGCACTAAAGCCCTGTTGGCTGTCTTGCCGCATTTTAAAAATTCGTTCAGCCAATCTTTTAGATAACACCATGGGAACATCAGGTTGTTTGGCAAATTTAAATTTAACAAGATCGGGCAACAAACGGCGGGCGACCGCCTCCGTTGAAATATCCGTCCAGGGGATAAGCAAAGGCGGGTGACCGGTCCGAAAAATCGGTAATACGGATATGTAAAGTTCATATTTGTTTACCCCTAAAGTTATGCAATTATTATAATTTGTCCACCTTCGTATGCCAACACTTTTTAGCCACAGTTTCTGACCATCAAATGCGGAATCCGCCCGGTAGTCTCGACTTAATGCTTGCCATCCACCAAAGATAGAAATGAGTTTGCAGACGCAAATCCACAGGGTGATGAAAATGAGTATATAGGCAGGTACCGCGAAAGGTTCAAGTTGATTTGCAAACATAATTATCGGATTTCCGTTTTTGCATAAATACCGTTGACGTTTGGTTAGAAGCGGTTTCTAGTTGCTCCGCACCTTTATACTCTGAATGCCTGTGCGCATGATCATCTTTCTCAGGACCGCATTGAAAATGACAAGAGATTTCAGATTTTTAAGAAATGGCAACATCGTACATAAAAGTATAAGCTCATAAATATTTTCGCATATTGTGCCCAAAAAAGCAAAAAAACAGCTCTAAATAATTGAAAATATTTATAAAAAAATCTCCCGAAATAATCGCAACTGATTTTGCGCGGCTGGCAAAAAAATCGAAGACTGCAGGCGGGAACCGGCGGGAGTTGGCTTCAGGAACAAAACGGAGATATCTGTCAATTGGGTTTATCTGAGATTTAAGTAAGACAGGGGTCCGAGCTGATGGATGTCGCCGATTGAATAAAATTTATTTTAAAATTGCTATCCTTGAAAGGCTAAAAATGTCGGAATCAAAATCGCCGCAAGGATGCCCAAGACCGCGATGATAATAGACACCAGCACCAGAATCCCAACAAATTTCCAGAAGGATTTCTGGTAAGCGATGGCCTTGCCGAGCTGGACCGCATCGCCTCCTTTTAGAAAAGAATCGATTGCAGAGGAATACTTGGAAAGCCATATCGAAGGGACCAGATATAAAAAACTGGTCAAAATGTAACCTATTCCCAGATATATCAAAGGCGGCGCTTTGGGAGAAATCGGAATAAAGTTACCGCCCACCATTATGCCAAGCCCCGTGAGAACGGTAAGACCGGTTCCGATAAAACCCAAAATCGATAAAAAGCGGGTCCAGGGCCTGGTGACCCGCAACGAGTTCATGATATAATTAAGGATGGCCCTATTCTTATCTACACCTGTGTCTTTTTCCCGGGGTGGCTTCGGAACATCCTGCCCCATTGTAAATTCAGCCATAATCCCCTCCTTTATTTTACCTGAATTTTGCATGAAAATAGATGAGAATCATGGTGTTACTTAATTGATGATGATCTTTTTTTAATTCTCATCTTTTTCCACCCGCAGGGCGAGCCGGAGGCTCCCATAGGCTACGTTATTAAGGGCTCGAAGTAGTATACTGCGACTTCACCCTTAAGTGCCTTGCCTATGGAAGCCTCCGATTCGTGCAGAATTCAGGTATTAATTTTGCTCTTTCCCGGATACCTGAATTGATCGGTACCTCGCTGCTCAATTTATCTATTCTCTTTCGATCTTTCAATCTCTTTGAGTAATTCTTTTAGTATCACTGCTGAATCCTCTAAGCGGCCATCCGGAAACCGAATTTTATAAGGCTGACCTGAGATAGATGATCTTGAGCCACAAAGTTCGATAAAATCCTCGGCCGTTTCAATGCGTCGTCCTGCTTTTTTCCACTTTAAGCGCAGATGGTCGGCCGCTTTATTTGAGCTGTATTCTTTTCCGTTTCTTATAAATACAACACCCTGCATTGCCTCAATACGATCCAATAACAGCTCTATTTGTTTTGTCTGTTCAGCCCTGTTTTCGGATACACCTTCAGTGCTTACAAAACTGATGATGAATCCGGCAAAAACAAGTAAAATTAGACTGTGGGTTCTCATTCTAACCT
>JASFGZ010000173.1:0-8625 GCA_050123495.1 Desulfobacterales bacterium | reverse complement strand
CTCGGGAAGCCGTCGATAAAAACACTCACATCGGTGAACCCGACAGCGGAGAGCAACCGCGCTAAATGATGACTGTCCTCACAGGTCCTGCCGGAACAGTAGGTGACGATGCGGGTATCAGTTGAATGCCGCTTTAGAAAGGAATCGATCTGGTCATCAAACTGACCCGCCGGCAAAGATACGGCTCCCGGGATATGACCGTCTTCATAGTTTTCCTGCGAACGGGCGTCCACAAAAAGAACATTGCCGTTATCAAATATTTCTTTTGCCCGGGCAACATTATTAATTTCTTCCGGCTTCCACGTTTCAGATCCGGCTGGGCTGGCGGTAATTACCCCTTTTGATGTATCCCACTGCCCGACCAGGGCAATTCCCTTTGGTGAAAGCAAGTTAACGACCATGGCCAGAGTTACCGAAATCCCCACCAGGATAATAATTTCCATAATTGTTTTTCGTAAAATCATTCAGCTGATCCCAATTCGATCTTTTAATTATTCTAACATAATAATATAATTAATAATTTTTGTTGTAAAGTGTTTGTTATCAATATGTCGAAGCGATTTTAGATTCTCAGGTCATGTTCGAGAGCTTCGCTCGCTAGCGGGACGTCGCTTCTGACCTTTTCATTTAAGGTGCTCAGCAAGACGCGAGATCAAGTGGCTCAGAATTCAATCGGTTTGTTGAACGCCTTAGGGTTCATATAAATAGATGTGAAATCCCGCCTATAACGGCGGGGGCAACACGGCGAGCGCGCATTAGATGGGATTATGAAATCACTTCTGAATGAAGGTTCCGTTTTTAAGCGCTTCTAATGTCTGCTCTATTTCCGCCTGGGTATTCATAACAAACGGCCCCCAGCGAGCGATGGGCTCGTTTAAAGGCTTGCCCGAGACCAGCAGAAATCGCACGCTCTGATCGGCGGTATGAGCTGATACAAAATCGCCGTCGCCAAATACGACCATGTGCGGGCCGGAAATTGGCTTCTCAGTATTTTTTTCGTCTGCCTCAAATAAACCCTCACCTTCAAAAATATACGCAAAGGCGGCATGACCCCTCTCGATAGGTTGCGAAAACGTTTTGTTGGGCGGAATCGAGATATCCAGATAAGTGGGATCGGCAACGATCTCTTTTACCGGACCGCGAACATCATCAACTTTACCGGCGATAACCCGGATTTTGACGCCATCGTCATGTTGGACCTGGGGTATCTGTTCGGACGCAATATTCTGATACCGTGGCGCTGTCATTTTGAGTCTGGCGGGAAGATTTACCCAGAGCTGAAAGCCGACCATTTCGTCCTCGTGGGGCTGGGGCATTTCTTCATGCATAATCCCGCGGCCGGATGTCATCCATTGAACATCGCCGTCGGTTATCCTACCGGTATTGCCGATGCTGTCTTTATGGTTCACATGACCGCTGATCATGTAGGTTACTGTTTCAATTCCCCGGTGGGGATGCATGGGAAATCCCTTAATATAATCCGCAGGATCCTTGGACCCAAAATGATCGAACAGCAAAAAAGGATCGACATGATCCAGTTCGCTGGTCGCGATACTTCTAATGAGTCTCACCCCGGCGCCTTCCATGACAGTCCGGGGCTCAACGATCGTGGCTATTTTTCTGGCTTGGGGATTCATTATTGCTCCTCATACTTACCCGCTTGGGTCTGATGTTGACTATTTAGGCAGTAAATGGCTTCATGCTCAAAGCCTTTTATTGCATTATTGTAGATCCCGGTTGAATTGCTAAATTGCTAATTTAGATGCAATATTGGCCACATGTTTGCCCTGAAAGCGGGCAGCCTCTAATTCGTTTTCGCTGGGCATTCTGGAGCCATCACCACCGGCAATTGTCGATGCCCCGTAGGGAGAGCCTCCCGTAATTTCATCCAATCGCATTTGACCCTGGAAGGCATAGGGTAGGCCGACCACAATGAGGCCATGATGAAGCAGCGTTACGTGAAAGGTAAGGATTGTTGATTCCTGACCGCCGTGCTGGGTGGCGGTACTGGTAAAAACACTACCGACTTTACCCACCAATGAACCGTTTGCCCACAGTTGGCCGGTGGCATCTAAAAATTGGCGCATTTGCCCGCACATATTGCCAAAACGGGTTGGGGTGCCGAAAATAATTGCATCCGCCTGGGCCAGTTCATCTACCGTACACACCGGTATCTGTGAAAATGCTTTTTGGGCATCCACCGCGCCCATTTTTTCGAGAATTTCCTGCGGAAGCGTTTCCGGAACCCGTCGAATTTCAACCTCAGCGCCTGCGATTTCTCCGGCCCCTTCAGCTATCGCTTCAGCCATTTTATATACATGACCATATGTTGAATAGAAAACCACCAATACTTTCATCATTAATTTCTCCTGTATAAAATTTATGTTTCCCCTTTGAGTCCCAGTTTTTTGCACAAACTCCCCAGGGCATCCTGTTCAGCCGCGGTCAGTACTCCCAAATCTTTAGCGATCACGGCGGCATGAAGGGGAAATAGTTCTTTGATGAGGTTATCGCCCTTATCGGTCAGATGAACGATAAAAAACCTGCGATCAGTTTCATTGCGCTCACGGCTTACTAGACGGGCTTTTTCGAGATTGTCGATCACCATCGTAATATTGCCGCTGCTTCTGAGGATTTTTTCGCCGATTTCTCTCTGGGACATTGGCCCTAAATGATAGAGCGCTTCGAGCACGGCAAACTGGCTGATGGTCAGGCCTGTCGAAGACAGGTGGCGATGGATACGGGCTGTTACCGATTCTGCCGCCCGCATCAGCTTCACATATGTCCTTAATGCCCGGGACTCTCTTTTATTTTGCAGATATCGTTTTCGCATAATTATCTTAATATTGATTAGTTTGATATTAAGTTAATTCGGCTTTGAGTCGTTGTCAAGATTATGACAAGATTAGGTGTGTTTTTCTAAAGAATTTACGGCCACCCCATTCAGATTATTTATAAAATTATGAAATTTAAAAAATGGAAACCAGACCATTGCGGAGACTTACTTCTGCACGGGGGGGCCTGGTCCTGCCGTTGAGTGCCTTGAGCCTGAGTAAACGGATTGAAATTCCCGGGGCTCCATTCTCGCTCGCGTTACGTCAGCGGTGATGGCGAATGCAGTGCCACCCATCATATATCCCGGTGAGGTCAACACGAGTCAGCTTTTCAAAAGCCGCAAGTGTGCAATGATTATTCACATTCCCTTTAAGTACTCACGGATCATCAACGCAGCGCTGCCACCTTCGCCGGCGGCGCTGACCACCTGTTTGGTGCTTTTATCGCGCACATCACCGGCGGCAAAAATGCCCGGGATGCTGGTTTCCAGCAGCAGCGGGTCGCGCTTCTCAAAGCCGGCCGGTCGCTTTTCCTGATGCAGCAGGGCATGGCCGGTGACGATAAACCCCCATTCATCCAGCAAAATGCCGCTGTCGGCCAGAAATCCGGTGTTGGGCACCAGGCCGATAAATATAAAGACGCCGTCCACCGGCATTTGCTGTTCTTCTGCGGTCTGGCTGTTGTGAATCCGCAGCCGGTTGAGCTTTGCATCTTTGCCCATAAATTCTTTGACTTCGGTGTGCCAACGCACCTCTATTTGCGGATGGCTTAAAACTTTTTCCTGAATGATTTGAGTAGCCTTGAATTCGCCGCTGCGCACCAGAATGGTAACCTTTTCGGCAAATTTGGTCAGCAGCAGGCTTTCTTCGGTGGCGCTGTTGCCGCCGCCAACCACTGCCACGTGCTTGCCTTTGTAAAAGGGGCCGTCGCAGGTCGCGCAAAAGTGAACCCCGGCGCCGATGTACTCGTTTTCCCCCGGTACGTTCAAGCGTTTGTATCGGCTGCCGCTGGCAATCAACAATGCGTTGGCACTGTATCGGCTGCCGTCTTCGGTTGTGACACCATGATAATTTTCGGTGCTGTCAACGGCGGCAATTTGCTGGGCCTGCAGCAGCTCCACGCCAAAACGTTCGGCCTGTCGGCGCAGTCGCTCGGAAAACTCGATTCCGGCCACGCCATCGGGGAATCCGGGCATGTTATCCAGTTTTTCGGTTCCGGCCGCCTGTCCGCCGAAGGCGGCGCGTTCGATTACCAGGGTGTCGATGGCCTCCCGGGCCGTGTAAAGAGCTGCCGTCAGTCCCGCGGGTCCGCCGCCTAGCACGATCAGCTCGTAGTGACTTCGGGCGGCTTTGGTTTTCAGACCCAGTTTGGCGGCCAGCTCCGAATTGCTGGGCTCAACCAGAAACGAGCCGTCGGCAAAGGTGATCGTTGGGATGATGCGCTTGCCGTCGTTGGTTTCGATCACAAACTGTTCGGCTTCCGAATCCTGTTCAATATCCACCCAGTTGTAGGGGATTTGATGTTCGCCCAGAAACTGTTTGCTGCTGCGGCAGTCTGGACACCAGTGGGCGCCGTAAACGGTGATTTTGGGATCAGACATGGCGATTCTCCTTCTAAATATTAGTGCGCCGGCTCGGGCTGAACCAGACAGGGATCACTATCACACGAGTTGACCTCCACGGTGACATGCGCGATTTCATCATAATCTGCCAGCAGCTTTTTATAATGGTCGGGCGATTTGGGGAAATGGGTCACAATGGAGACGATGGCCGACAGGTGGTGGGAGCCCACCCGCCATACATGCAGATCCGCAACCCGGTTGTCCGAATCCGCTTCAATGATTGCGCGAATTTCCGCGACCGCTTCCTGATTGACATCGCGGTCCAGCAACACCTTGCCGCTATCCACCAGCAAACCATAGGACCAGCGGCTGATGATCAACGCACCGACGATGCCCATGATGGGGTCCATCCAGACCCAGCCAAAGGCCTTACCGGTAAACAAAGCAATGATGGCCAGCAGCGATGTGAGCGCGTCGGCCAGCACGTGAAAATAAGCGGCTCTTAAGTTATGGTCGCGAAATTTATGGGTATGGCCATGGTCATGCGCCTGTTGTTCATGGTGGTGCGCGTGTTTTTCCTGAAGTAAAAAGGCGCTGATCACGTTGACCACCAGACCGATAAATGCCACCGCAATGGCCTCGTTAAAGCGAATGGGCTGGGGAGAAATCAGCCGCTGAATGGATTCTACGCCGATGAACAGCGCAATGATCCCCAGAACCACTGCGCTGGTAAAACCCCCCAGCACGCCGACTTTTCCGGTTCCGAAACTGTAATTGGGATTATCCGAATGCCGCCGGGCATAAACGTAAGCAAAGGCGGTGATGCCCAGCGCTGCGGCATGGGTGCCCATGTGCCAGCCGTCGGCCAGCAGAGCCATTGAACCAAACAAATAGCCGGCCGTTATTTCGATAATCATCATCGACAGGGTCAGCACAATAACCCGGCGGGTGTTGCGTTCGGCGTGTCCGTCTTCAATATTATAGCGGTGGCGGTGTTTCCATCGTTGCAAGGTATGAATATGCATATGAATTCCTCTGACAAAACCTGGGTTTATTTGTTCGCATTTATTTCGGCCGGGCCCGATCAGCCCTCCCCTACTATATTTAATCAGCCGTACTTATTTTTCAAGAGTGAAAAAAGTAGGGTTCCTGGGACCCAGCCCTTTTTATGCCAATGGATTTATACAGGACACTATGATATTGTTTTTGAAAACGTCTACTCTAATTCATAGAATCCGTTAAACAGGTAAAACTGGAGGCAAAAAGATGGGGCAGCTTGACGGCAAAACAGCGATTATCACCGGGGCGGCCGGGGGCATCGGTCTTGCGATTGCTCAACTTTTTCACCGGGAAGGTGCCGGTGTTGTTGTATGCGATCGAAAGGCTGATCGGCTATCTGAGGCCGGCAAACAAATTTCTTCCAAAAGCGAAAGGATTTTAATCGTCCAGGCCGATGTGACCCTGGAAGGTGATATTCAAAAAGCCGTTTCCCAAACTGTAGAGCATTTTGGCGGGATTAACATTCTGGTCAACAATGCCGGTTTGGTTAGAATCGGCACGCTGGAGCAGGCCGACCCGATCGCATGGCGGGATGTGATGCGGACCAACGCATATGCACCATGGCAGTTTATGGTTGCCGTGTTACCGGAAATGCGCAAGGCGGGCGGCGGCTCCATCATTAACATATCGTCCATTAATGGCATCAAGGCTTTCCCGGGAATGGGTATCTATAGCGCTTCCAAAGCCGCACAGCAAATGCTCTCCCAGGTAATGGCGATGGAAGTTGCCGAGGATAATATCCGGGTTAATTCGATTTTGCCCGGCCTGGTTGAGGATACCGAGTTTCTTTATGAAGAAATAGGCAAAGAAAATTTACCCGATTTTTTTGCTTCGCTCAGGTCATTACATCCCCTGGGAAGAAACACCAAACCCAAAGATGTGGCAGATGCTGCCTTGTTTCTGGCTTCAGATCAAAGTGAATTTATTTCCGGTGTACTGCTGAATGTCGATGGCGGGCGCCATCTGGCCACCAACCGCCCCCCGGCGGCCTGATGGTCTTTTTCTATCTTCAACACGTGGCTGAAGGGGACCGGTTTTGAGAAAGAATCGCTTTAAGTTTGCTTGAATGGAATTTTTTTTTAGCAAAGCATGACGATTCTGTAACATCAAAACCCCTATTTTTCCTGCAATTTTACGAACCAGCTTGAGTCCAATGGCCTACTCCTGTAAAAAATCTTGCCTTCCTAGGAATGGTATGTAATCCTTCTGGTAAAAGAAATTTATAATTAAGTCAGGAACTAGAGATGAAGAAATTGATGATGAACGTATTACTTTATGCGGTATTCAGTTTACTTCTTTTAAGCAAGGCAGTGACAGCCGGTGATATAAGTAGTGCTGAAGAATTTTTAAAAAGCAATCTTGATACCCTATTTACGGTTTTGCAGAAAAATGATCTATCGCAGCAGGCCAAAAACAGCGAGGTCGAAAAAATCGTTACCCCCATGTTCGATTTTGAACTCATGGCCAAACTCTCATTGGGGAAGAAGTACTGGCCGGAACTAACTCCGGACCAAAAAGAGAGATTTACCGAACTTTTTGTTGAACGCCTGCGGGGATCTTATCTGAATAGACTGACGGCCTATACAGATGAAAAGGTCACTTACGAATCTCCGGTGGCGGTCAAGAAAAAGGTTCATATGCCCACCCTTCTCATATCAAAAGGCAACAAAATATCCATGTTATACAAGCTTTATCCAACCCAAAATAGCTGGAAGATTTACGATGTCGAGATAGAGGGGGTCAGTATTATCCGCAGTTACCGGTCTCAATTTAATGAGATTTTGCAGAAAGGCACTATTGACGACCTTCTGAAGAAAATGGAAAAACCGGTTAACAACTAAAAACACAGTCTTTTGATCTAAGCAATCATATGGCAAAACTTCATTCCCTTGTTATCCGCTTCTACGATCGGGTTGTCCTCGAGTATCCGAGAATCGTCATACTCGTCATACTCGTATTGATTTCCTTCCTGAGCTATAAGGCAGCGGACTTCAGACTCGATGCCTCGACCGAAACGCTGATTATCGAGACCGATGAAGACTTGCGATACTCACGATTGATTAAGTCGCGATATGGTGGATACGATTATTTATTGATAACCTATTCCCCTAAAATCGATTTGTTTTCAAATGAGTCCTTGAAAAAACTTGCCCAGTTGCGCGACGACTTAAAGCAGACGAAACGGGTCACTTCGGTGGTTTCCATACTGGATGCCCCCTTGCTTGAAAGTCCTCCTGTGCCGGTCAAGGAACTCACCACCAGCATACAAACTCTTGAATCGCCAAAAGTAGATCGCAAACTGGCGCGAATTGAGTTCAAAGACAGCCCCCTGTACCAAAATCTGCTGGTCAGCCCCGATCTGAAGACCACCGGCCTTCAGGTCAATTTCCCTATTGACGAAGTCTACCAGGACTTATTGGTCCGCATCGACCATTTTCGAGAAAAAGCAGCCAGGAGCGCTCTAACAGACGCAGAAATTATCGAATTCAAATACCTCAAAAGGCAAATCCAAAGGCGCCGAGAAATACAGAGGCAAATCCGAAATGAGGATATCGCCGCCATCCGGGCCATTATGGACAAGTACCGCCAAGATGCCCAGCTTTTCCTGGGTGGAATCAGCGTTATAACCGACGATTTAATTCGCTTTGTTAAGCAGGACTTGAAAATATTCGGCATCGGAATCGCATTTTTTCTGATCGTTACCTTAAGCATTATTTTTAGCAAAATTCGTTGGGTCGTATTACCAATGCTCTGCTGCGTTTTTTCCGCCATTGCCATGATGGGTCTTCTGGGAATGTTTGGCTGGAAGGTCACTGTTATATCTTCCAATTTTATATCGTTACAGCTGATCATTACTATGGCGATTACAATCCATTTGATCGTGCGCTACAAGGATCGTGCGAGGCGAAATCCTGAAGCTGAACAGCGTCAACTTGTCCTTGATACGGTCGGCTTAATGCTGACGCCATGTCTGTATGCCGCTCTGACGACGATCGCCGGATTCGGCTCACTGCTTTTGTGCGATATCCTGCCCGTCAGAACCTTTGGCTGGATGATGAGTGCCGGTATCGCGGTTTCGCTGATCGTAACATTTCTGCTCTTTCCGGCCGGACTGATGTTGCTGGGCAAAGAAGCGCCGCAGGCCGTAAAGGAAAAGCGTTTCTCCTTTA